>DASVTA010000114.1:0-24453 GCA_036387815.1 Allosphingosinicella sp. | reverse complement strand
GGGCGTCGGCGGCCGGCGCCTGAGCGAGGGAGCGACGAAGCGGTTTCCATATTCGACGGCATAAGAGACGAGCCGGTCGAGCTCGGGGCTCGCCTCGGGAGTCAAGGCGGGGTCGTAGCGGTTCAGGAAGCTCCACACCGTGTCCCGGTCGCCCACCCCCGGCAGGCTAGCGACGTTGAGGAGCAAGGCGAAGCTGATCGGAAGCCGCACTTCGGGCACCTTGCCGGCATGGATGTGGTGGACCGGGTTGCCGAGGCGCTTGTCCCACTCTTGGGCCGGATAGGCGGCGAGGAACTGATAATATTCGTCGACGGCCTTGGGGATGACCCCGAAGCTCAGCTGCTTGGCTTTGCGCGGGTCGCGATAGATGTAGAATTCGAGGCTCTCCTCGGGGGCGTAGCTCAGCCATTCGTCGATCGTGACTCCGTTGCCCCGGGTCTTCGAGATCTTCTCTCCATTCTCGTCGAGGAAGAGCTCGTAGTTGAAGCCCTCGGGCGGCCGGGCGCCCAGTGCGCGGGCGATCTTCGAGCTCTGGATGACCCCGTCTATATGGTCCTTGCCGGACATTTCGTAATCGACTCCGAGCGCTGCCCAGCGCGCCGCCCAGTCGACCTTCCACTGAAGCTTGGCGCCGCCGCCGAGGATCGATTGCTCGACCTCCTGGCCGCTCTCCGGATCCGTGTAGCGGACGAGCCCGGCCTCGGCGTCGAGGACCTCCACCGGGACCTGGAGCACCTTGCCGCTCCCCGGACTGATCGGAAGCACCGGCGAATAGGTGAGCCGCCGCTCCTCGCGCAGAGTGGGAAGCATGATGTCGAGAATGTCCTGAAACCTGCGAAGCACCTGCCGCAGCACATCGTCGAAGCGGCCGGAGCCGTAGCAGTCCGAGGAGGCGAGGAACTCGTAGTCGAAGCCGAAGCGATCGAGGAATTGACGGAGCAGGTTGTTGTTGTGCGCCGCATAGCTCTCGTGCCCGCAGCCGAAGGGGTCCGGCACCTTGCTGAGCGGCCGGTCGAGATGGGCGTGCATCATGTCCTGATGGGGGACCCCGGGCGGCACCTTGCGCATCCCGTCCATGTCGTCGGAAAAGGCGATGAGCCGGCTCGGCCAGCCGGTCATCTCCGTCAGGGCGTGGCGGACCATGAGGGTCCGGGCCACTTCCTGGAAGGTGCCGAGATGGGGCAGGCCGCTTGGGCCGTAGCCGGTCTCGAACACGATCCCGCCTTCCGGCGGCCCGTCCGGGTAGCGCTTCAACAGCTTGCGCGCTTCCTCGTAGGGCCAGGCCTTCGACACCAGGGCGGCGGCGCGTATCGCTTCCATCTCGTTCATGAAAGGCTCCTAGCGGAGGGCGCAGGGCACTGCCAGAGTTCAGGGGGAGTGGGTGCCTGATCCTCCCCATCGCGAAGCGGTGGGAGGATGAGTTTCACTTTCGTTCTTCCTGATTTATGGAAGAACAATGTCCCTCCTCCTCCCCTACCCCGCGCTCCACGCCACTCACGGCGGGATCTGGCTGGCGGCGCCGGACGGCGAGGTGCGCGGGCTCGGGCGGGGCGAGGCGATCGCTCGGGCCGCCGAGACTCCGATGATCATGCTCAATTCGCCGCTGATCGGGCAGCGGCTCGGCTATCCGGACCTTTCGGGGCTCGACCTGCTCGAGCTGTTCGCCTTCGTCCATCCCGCCCGTTTCGCCGTGCCCACGCCCAAAGGGCTTGCCGCCGCGCTGGGCATGGAGCCTCCGTCCGGCGACGCCGAGGCCGCGCCGTTCCTGCTGCGGGCCGCCGCGAGCCTGCTGGCCGCGCTGGAATCGGACTGGCCCGAGCGCGAAGGCGCCTGGGCGTCGGCGCAGGCGCTGTGGCGGCTTCGCTGGTCCTGGGCGCCGGCCGTGTCGCAGCGGCTGAAGCGGCCGGAGCGGGACGAGCGCTGGCTGTTCTCGAAGCTTCCCGAATGGGAGGAAAGCGCGGGCCGGCCGGCGCCGCGGACGGTGCGGGTGCCTCAGGACCGGGCGCTGGAGCGGCTGGCCGGACTGGTCGGGAGCGGCGCCGAGGTCCGGGAAGGGCAGCGCGATTACGCCGCCGCCGCCGCCGGCACGTTCGATCCGCGCAAGCTGGAGGGCCAGCCGAACATGCTGCTCGCCGAGGCCGGCACCGGGATCGGCAAGACGCTGGGCTATCTCGCCCCGGCCTCGCTCTGGGCCGAGAGCGCCGACGGCGCGGTCTGGGTTTCGACCTTCACCAAGGCGCTTCAGCGCCAGCTCGACCGGGAAGGGCTCCGCCTCTTCCCCGATCCGGAGGCGAGGCGGCGCAAGGTGGTCGTGCGCAAGGGGCGGGAGAATTATCTATGCCTGCTCAACCTGGAGGACGCGCTCCAGGGCGGCTTCGCGGGCCGAGCCGCCGTCCTGGCGCAGCTGGTGGCGCGATGGGCCGCCTGGTCGAAGGACGGGGACATGGTCGGCGGGGACCTGCCCGGCTGGCTCCCGACGCTGTTCCGCCGGGCGGGGGCGACGGCGCTCACCGACCGGCGCGGCGAGTGCGTCTATGCCGGCTGCCCGCACTACCGCAAATGCTTCATCGAGCGCTCGGCGCGGGCCAGCCAGGACGCCGACATCGTCATCGCCAACCACGCTTTGGTGATGGTCAACGCCGCCCGCGGCCGGGACGGCGGCAATCCGCCTACCCGAATCGTCTTCGACGAGGGCCATCATCTGTTCGAGGCGGCGGATTCGACCTTCGCGGCGGCGCTGACCGGGCAGGAGGCGATCGAGCTCAGGCGGTGGATCGTGGGGCCGGAGAGCCGGTCGCGCGGGCGGCGGCGGGGGCTCGCGGCGCGGCTGACGGACGTCGCCTCCTATGACGAAGGCGGCGCACTGGCGCTGGAAATGGCGGTTCAGGCGGCGGGGCTGCTGCCCTCCGACGGCTGGCTTCAGCGGATCGCCGAAGGCATGCCGTTCGGCCCGCTGGAGAAGCTGCTCGCGGCGGTCCGAGGCACCGTCTACGCCAGGGCCACCGCCCAGGACGCGGGCTATGGCATCGAAACCGAGATGGCGGAGCTCGACGGCGACATCGTCGCCGCCGCGGCCCCGGCCGTGGAAGCTCTGGAGCAGCTGATGCGGCCGCTGATGGCGCTTGCGAAGAGGCTGGAGGCGGTGCTCGAGGATTCGCCCGACTGGCTCGATTCGCAGGCCCGGGCGCGGATCGAGGGGGCGATCCGGGGCCTCGCCTGGCGGACCCAGACGATCGCCGCCTGGGTGGCGCTTGCCGCCCGGCTCGGCGGGCCGGCCGATCCCGACTTCGTCGACTGGCTGGCGGTCGAGCGGATCGACGGCCGCGAGTTCGACATCGGCCTTCACCGCCGCTGGCTCGATCCGACCCGGCCGCTTGCGGAAACGGTTCTGAAGCCCGCGCACAGCGTCGTCGTCACTTCGGCGACGCTGCGCGGAGCGGAGGACTGGGAAAGCGCCGAGGCCCGGACCGGCGCCGCTCACGTCCCGGGGGCGGTGCGGCATTTCAGCGCGCCGAGCCCGTTCGATTATGCCGCCAACAGCGAGGTGCTGATCGTCACCGACGTCAAGCGAGGAGACGTCGCCCAGCTCGCCGGCGCCTATTCGCGACTCATCGAGGCCGCGCAGGGCGGCACGCTCGGCCTGTTCACCGCCATCCAGCGCCTGAAGGCGGTCCATGCCCGGATCGCCGACCGGCTCGCCCGGGCGGGCCTGCCGCTCTACGCCCAGCATGTCGATCCGATCGACACCGGGACTCTGGTCGACATCTTCCGCGACGATCCGCATGCCTCGCTCCTGGGCACCGACGCGCTCAGGGACGGGGTCGACGTCCCCGGGCATTCGCTTCGGCTGGTGGTGATGGAAGGCGTTCCCTGGCCGCGCCCGACCGTGCTCCACGCCGCGCGCAAGGCGGCGGGCGGAGGCACCGTCTATGACGACCGGGTGGTGCGCGCGCGGCTCGCCCAGGCCTTCGGGCGGCTCATCCGCAGACGCGAGGACCGGGGGATCTTCGTCCTCCTCTCCGCCGCCACTCCGACGCGGCTGCTCTCCGCCTTTCCGCCGGCCACCCCGATCGGCCGGGTCAGCCTCGCCGAAGCGGCCGAGCGCGTTCGCTCCCGGCTTTCAACCGCGCCGGCTTTCGGGCATCAGGCTTCGCAGGAGAGGCAGGCCGAAGAAGCCGAATGAAGACATTGACCCTGCTGCGCCACGCCAAATCCGGCTGGGACGATTCCGTCAGCCGCGATTTCGACCGGCCGCTCAACCCGCGCGGGAGGAGGGCGGCGCGGACCGTCGGGCGGGAGATGAGAGCGCAGGGCCTCGCCTTCGACCTCGTCCTGGCTTCGCCGGCGCAAAGGGTGATCGAGACCCTTGAGGAGGTGGCGGCGGCCTTTGGGCCGATCGAGCCGTCGTTCGACGAGCGGCTCTATCTGGCCGGAACGGCGGCGTTGCTGGAGACCGTTCGGGACGCGCCCGACGCGGTCGAGCGGCTTTTGCTCGTGGGGCACAATCCGGGACTCGAGGAGCTCGCGCTGCGGCTGTCCAGCCCGGGCGCGGACCGGTTCAGGCGCGAAATCGAAATCAAATATCCGACCGGGACGGTGGTGGAGATCGAGCTTCCGGTGGAGCGCTGGGCGCAGGTGAAGGACGGCACCGGACGGCTCGTCCGCTTCATCCGGCCGAGAGACCTGGATCCGGAGCTTGGGCCGGACGCGGAGTAGCACCTCGTCATGCCGGCGAAAGCCGGGACCTCAGGACACGAAATCTCGGCGGGTCTCCCCGAGGTCCCGGCTTTCGCCGGGATGACGGGTCAGGCGTCCAGCGCTTCGGCCAAGGTGCGGCGGATCGCCTTCAGCTGCTCCAGCGGAAAGGCGGCCGGCGCGGCGGGAGCGGGAGGCTGAGCCGGCGGCTGCGCCCCTCCCTCCTCCGAAACCCCGCTCGCCAGCAATTGCTGGACTCCCCGGATCGTGTAGCCTTCGCGGTTGAGGAGGCGGTGGATGCGGCGGGCGAGCGCGACGTCCGCGGGGCGGTAGTAACGGCGGTTGCCGGCGCGCTGGAGCGGCTTCAGCTGCGGGAAGCGGCTCTCCCAATAGCGAAGGATGTGCTGAGGCACGTCCAGTTCGGACGCGAGCTCGCCGATGGTTCGGAAAGCCTGTTCGCTCTTGCCGGTGGCGTCCGCCATGGCGCGGCTCAGCCGCCCTTGGCGATCCGCTCGCGCATGATCTGACTGGCGCGGAACGTGAGCACTCGGCGCGGCGCGATCGGAACCTCGACGCCGGTCTTGGGATTGCGGCCGACCCGCTCGCCCTTGTCGCGCAGGATGAAGCTTCCGAAGCCGGAAATCTTCACGTTCTGCCCTTCGGACAAAGCGTGGCACATATGATGTAGGATGCGTTCGACGATCCCGGCCGATTCGGCCCGGGACAGCCCGATCTCGCGATGGATGACGTCCGCAAGGTCGGCGCGCGTCAAGGTCCCGGCGTCCTGCCGCCTGATGGTTCCCGCGTCGGCCATTTCTTCTCCCTCCCCCCGAGGCAATCAAAAAAGCATAGTGCAGCTTGCACTTAAGTGCAAACCGCTAATGCGGCGAAATGCCCTAATGCGCATTCGGCTTTTACGTAGAGCCATGCTTTTCAGTAACGGACGACCGCCGCGCCCCAGGTGAAGCCGCCGCCCATCGCCTCGAGCACGATGAGATCGCCCGGCTTGATGCGGCCGTCCCTGACCGCCGTGTCGAGCGCGAGCGGAACCGAGGCCGCGGAGGTGTTGGCATGCTGGTCGACGGTGACGATCACCCGCGCCGGATCGAGGCCGAGCTTCTTCGCGGTCGCGTCGAGGATCCGCTTGTTGGCCTGGTGAGGAACGACCCAGTCGACCTCGTCGGCGGTGTGGCCGGCGGCTTCGAGAGTCTCGGTGAGCACCGCGGCGAGGTTGGTCACGGCGTGGCGGAAGACCTCCTTGCCCTTCATCCGCAGCTTGCCGATCGTGCCCGTGGTCGAGGCTCCGCCATCGACGAAGAGCAGGTCGTTATGACGGCCGTCGGCGTGTAGCTTCGTCGCCAGCACGCCCTTGTCCTGCGCGTCGACCGAATGGAGCAGGATCGCTCCGGCGCCGTCACCGAACAGGACGCAGGTCGTTCGGTCCTCCCAGTCGAGGATCCGGCTGAAGGTCTCGGAGCCGATGACCAAGGCGTAATCGGCCATTCCGCCCTTGAGCATATTGTCGGCGACGGAAAGGGCATAGAGGAAGCCGGTGCAGACGGCGGCGACGTCGAAGGCGATGCAATCGTCGATCCCGAGCGCGGTCTGCACCCGGGTGGCGCTCGCCGGGAACGTCTGATCGGGAGTCGCGGTGGCGAGGACGATCAGCCCGACCTTGTCGGCGGGCACGCCGGCCGCGGCGAGGGCTTTTCCGGCCGCTTCGGTGGCGAGAGTGGCGGTGGTCTCGCCGTCCGCCGCGATGTGGCGGGCCTCGATTCCCGTGCGCTCGACGATCCACTCGTGTGTGGTCTCTACCCGCTCCGCGAGCTCGGCGTTGGTCACTCGGCGCGACGGCAGCGCCGAGCCGGTGCCCAGGATGATCGAGCGGCGGCTCATTTCCCGATCATCTCCGCCTGATGCCGCGAGATGTTGTCGAGATCCTCGATGATCTTGCGGGTGAGGTCCTCGCGAACCATCCGCGCGGCGACTCCGATCGCATTGGCGATGCCCTTTTCCGTGGCGCCGCCATGGCTCTTCACCACGAGGCCGTTCAAGCCGAGGAAGACGGCGCCGTTGTGATTGTTGGGATCGAGATGGTGCTTGAGGAGCTCGGTCGCCGGGCGGGAGATGAGGAAGCCGATCTTCGAGCGGATCGAGCTGGTGAAGGCGCGGCGAAGCAGGTCGGTGACGAAGCGGGCGGTGCCTTCGAGCGACTTGAGGGCGATATTGCCGGAAAAGCCGTCGGTCACGACAACGTCGACGTCGCCGCGGGAAAGCTTGTCGCCCTCGATGAAGCCGTCGAAGCGCATTCCCAGATAGTCCGCGTCGCGAAGGATCGCGGCGGCCTCCTTGAGATCGTCAGTGCCCTTCAGCTCCTCGGTGCCGATGTTGAGCAGCTGAACGCGCGGCTTGGAAAGATCGAGAACGACCCGCGCGTAAGCCGCGCCCATCACCGCGAACTGGACGAGGTTCTGGGCGTCGCACTCGGTGTTGGCGCCGAGATCGAGCATGACGAGGTCGTTCTCGCCGAGCGTCGGAAGCAAAGCGGCGAGCGCGGGACGGGTGATCCCTGGCATGGTTCGGAGCGCGAGCTTGGACATCGCCATGAGAGCGCCGGTATTGCCGGCCGAGACGGCCGCATTGGCGTCGCCCGACTTCACCGCCGCGATCGCCCGGCCCATCGAAGTGGTCTTGGCGCGGCGGATGGCCTGGCTCGGCTTGTCCTCCGAGGCGATCACGTCCTCGGTGTGGATCAGCTCGCAGACGGATCCGAGTCCGTCATGCTTGGCGAGCTCGGCGGCGACCGCCGGCTCGTTTCCGAACAGGAGGAAGGAGAGGTCCTGCCGCCGCTGGTAGGCCAGTGCGGCTCCGGCGAGCATGACTTGGGGCCCGACATCGCCGCCCATCGCGTCGACTGCGATCCGCGGCCCGCTGCCCACCTATGCCGTCTCCCGAAAGCCCTGAAGGGCCGCCTTACGCTTCGACCGGACGGATTTCACGCCCATTGTAGTGGCCGCAGGCGGCGCAAAGATTGTGCGGCAGGTGAAGCTCGCCGCAATGCTTGCATTCCTGGTAATTGGCCGGCTTCAGCGCATGATGGCTGCGGCGCATGTTGCGCTTCGACGGCGAAGTTTTTCTTTTGGGGACGGCCATCCTGGCACCTGTTCTCGACTAGGGTTCGTGATGCGGCGAGCCCATTGCCAATGGTCAACGGCACGAAGGGGCCGCTGGCCGTGCGGCCGGGTGCTCGCGTGAGCGGTGCCGCCTATAGCGAATTTCCCTGTAGTTGCAAGCGCCGCCGCACCGTGCCACGCCTCGACCGGAACAGAGGGAGGCAAGCCATGATACTGCCGATCACGCTTACCATCGCCGGCGCCGCCGCCTTGCTCAACATCTGGCTCGCCCGCCGGGTCGGCCAGATGCGCGTCGCCCACAAGGTCTCGATCGGCGACGGCGGCAACGAAGCGCTGATCGCCCGGATGCGGGCCCAGGCCAATTTCATCGAATATACGCCGTTCGTGCTCATCCTGCTCGGCTTGATCGAGCTGGCCCAGGGCTCCAGGCTTTGGCTGTGGATCGTCGGAGTCGCGTACATTCTCGCCCGGATCGCCCATGCCTTCGGAATGGACCGGTCCGGCCCCGACAAGCTCAAGCTCCGGATGATCGGAATCGTCGTCACCGCCCTCGTCCTGCTCGGGCTCGCGCTCTACGCAATCGCTCTTCCCTATCTGCACCGGGAGCCGGCGAGGGTGACGTACGCGGAGGCCACGCCCGGGTGAATCCTCCCCGCGATTTCGCGGGGAGGGGGACCAGGCGAAGCCTGGTGGAGGGGTTCTTACCGCGCCGAAGACCCCTCCACCGCGCTTCGCGCGGTCCCCCTCCCCCGCAAATGCGGGGGAGGAATTTAGTCAAGCCCCCGCCAGCGCCCTGTCCCCCACGAACGGGTTCGTGGCCCGCTCCCTCGCGAAGGTGCTCATCGGGCCGTGGCCGGGGACGAAGGCGGTGTCGCCGCCCAGCGGCCACAGCTTGGTCGTGATCGCGTCGAGCAGGTCCTGATGGTTGCCCATCGGGAAGTCGGTGCGTCCGATCGAGCCCTGGAAGAGGACGTCGCCGACGATTGCGAGCCTGGAAGGCGCGTGGTGGAAGACGACGTGCCCGGGCGTGTGGCCGGGGCAGTGATAGACGTCGAAGACCAGCTCGCCGACCGTCGCGGTGTCGCCGTCGTCCAGCCAGCGGTCCGATTCGAACGCCCGGCCCGCGATCCCGTAGCGGGCGCCATCCTCGGCCAGGCGGTCTATCCAGAATTTGTCGGCGATGTGCGGCCCCTCGATCTTCACTCCGAGCTCGTCGGCAAGGATCTTGGCCGATCCGCAATGGTCGATATGGCCGTGGGTGAGGAGGATCTTCTCGATCGTGACCCCGTGCTGCTTGGCCGCGGCCTTGAGCCGGTCGAGGTCGCCGCCGGGATCGGTGAAGGTGCCGAGCATCGTCTTCGTGCACCACAGGAGGCAGCAATTCTGCTGGAGCGGAGTCACCGGGATGATGACGGCTTTCAGGGGAGGCTCGGTCATCGCGGCGAGATGGCGCGGGCGGGGCCAAGTTGCAACCGGCGGCGTTCGTCGCCGTCATCCCGGCGAAAGCCGTGACCTCAGGCCGAAAGAGGTTCAGTGGGTCTCGCCGAGGTCCCGGCTTACGCCGGGATGACGGGAGTGCACTCTTCCCGCTAAGAGGGCCGCGATGACCCTCACCCACCTTCAGCGGCTCGAGGCCGAGGCGATCCATATCATCCGGGAGGCGGCGGCCGAGTTCGAGCGGCCGGTGATGCTCTATTCGGCCGGCAAGGACAGCTCGGTGCTGCTCCATCTCGCGAGGCTCGCCTTCGCTCCGGGCAAGCCGCCCTTCCCCCTCCTCCATGTCGACACGATGTGGAAGTTCAAGGCGATGTACGAGCTCCGCGACCGGGCCGCGGCGGAGGCGGGGATGGAGCTGATCGTCCACCGCAACCCCGAGGCGGAGGAGCGCGGAATCAACCCCCTCGATCACGGCTCGGCGCTCCACACGCAGATGTGGAAGACGGACGGCCTCAAGCAGGCGCTCGACCGCCACGGCTTCGACGGCGCCATCGGCGGCGCCCGCCGCGACGAGGAGAGGGCGAGGGCGAAGGAGCGGGTCTTCTCCTTGCGCTCCGCCGGCCACCGCTGGGATCCCAAGCGGCAGCGGCCCGAGCTGTGGCGGCTCTACAACGCCCGCAAGGCGAAGGGGGAGAGCTTCCGGATCTTCCCGCTCTCCAACTGGACCGAGCTCGACGTGTGGCAATATGTCGAGGCGGAAGGGATCGAGGTCTCCTCCCTCTACTTCGCCGAGCCGCGGCCGACCCTGGAGCGGGACGGCACCATGCTGATGGTCGACGACGAGCGGCTGAAGCCGGGCCCGGGCGAGACGGTGGAGGAACGCTGGGTCCGATTCCGGACGCTCGGCTGCTACCCCCTCTCCGGAGCGATGGAGAGCCGGGCCGCGACGGTGCCGGAGCTGATCGAGGAGATGCGCACCGGCCGCCAGTCCGAGCGCCAGGGGCGGCTGATCGACCGCGACGGGGCGGCGTCGATGGAGAGGAAGAAGCGCGAGGGTTATTTTTGATGGGGAGGGCGCTGCGGAAGCTGCCTCTCCCGTTCTTCACGGGAGAGGAGGGGCCCAAGCCGAAGGCTTGGGAGGTGAGGGTCTTGCCGACTGCGGTGTACAGACCCTCACCTCCCACCCGCTGCGCGGGCGGGCCCCTCCTCTCCCGCGGACAGCGGGAGAGGGGTTCATCGGGGCCCGCCAGCTCATGACCGCCGAAAAGACCCTCCTTCGGCTCATCACCTGCGGCTCGGTCGACGACGGCAAGTCGACCCTGCTCGGGCGGCTTCTCCTCGAGACCGGCTCCGCCTTCGACGACGAGCTCGCCGCCTGCGGGGAGGATCTGTCGAGGCTGGTCGACGGGCTGGAGGCTGAGCGCGAGCAGGGCATCACCATCGACGTCGCCTACCGCTTCTTCGCGACCGACAAGCGCAAGTTCATCGTCGCCGACGCGCCGGGCCATGAGCAATATACCCGGAACCTGGTGACCGGCGCCTCGACCGCGGAGTTGGCTCTGGTGCTGGTCGACGCCCGCAAGGGGGTGCTGACCCAGACGAGGCGGCACTCCTATCTTTGCCGGCTGCTCGGCGTGTCGCACTTCGTGCTGCTGGTGAACAAGATGGACTGCGTCGGCTTCGACCGCTCCGTCTTCGACCGGATCGTCGCGGATTATGCCGGCCTCGGCGAGGACTTCACCGCGATTCCCGTCTCCGCCCTCGGCGGCGACAACATCACCGTCCGATCGGCGGCCATGCCCTGGTATGACGGCCCTTCGCTGCTCGATCATCTGGAAGCCGTGGAGCCCGGGGGCGAAGACGGTGCCGGCCCCTTCGCGATGCCGGTGCAATGGGTGAGCCGCCACGAGCGGCGCGGCTTCGCGGGCACGGTCGCGAGCGGGTCGGTACGGCTCGGCGACCGGGTGAAGGTGATGCCCGCGGGCACCCGGGCGACCGTCCGCCGGATCGGCCTCGGCAATGCCGAGCTGGACGGGGCGGTCGCGGGCCAGTCGGTGATGCTGTCCTTCGCCGAGGAGGTGGACTGCTCGCGCGGCGACGTCATCGCCTCGGCCGCCTACCCGCCCGACACCGCCGACCAGTTCGAGGCGGTGATCGTCTGGATGGCCGAGGACGAGCTGGTCGCCGGGCGGCAATATGGGCTGAAGCTCGCCGCCCAGAGCGCGCTGGCCACCATCCACACGCCCAAATACGAGATCGACGTCAACACGCTCGAGCAGGTGCCCGCGCATGGGCTCCGGTTGAACGGCATCGGGGTGGCGAACCTTTGGACCGACCGCCCGCTGGTGTTCGAGGCCTATGAGGACAATCGCGACCTGGGCGGCTTCATCCTCATCGACCGGGTGACCGGCGACACGGTCGCCGCCGGCCTCATCCGGCACGCCTTGCGCCGTTCCCAGAACCTGCATCTCCAGACCCTGGACGTCACCCGCGAGGCGCGCGCGGCGATGAAGGGGCAGACGCCGAAGCTGCTCTGGTTCACCGGCCTTTCGGGCGCCGGCAAGTCGACCATCGCCAACCTCGTCGAGAAGGAGCTCCATCTGGCCGGGCGGCACACCTTCCTTCTCGACGGCGACAATGTCCGGCTCGGCCTCAACCGTGACCTCGGCTTCACCGACGCCGACCGCGCCGAGAACATAAGGCGGGTGGGAGAGACCGCCCGGCTGATGCTGGACGCCGGGCTGATCGTTCTCGCCGCCTTCATCAGCCCCTTCCGGGCGGAGCGGCGGATGGTCCGCGAGATGTTGGGCGAGGGGGAGTTCGTCGAGGTGTTCGTGGACGTGCCGCTGGCGGTGGCGGAGGAGCGCGATCCCAAGGGCCTCTACGCCAAGGCGAGGGACGGTCGGATCCCCAATTTCACCGGGATCGGATCGCCCTACGAGCCGCCCGAAGCGCCGGAGATAAGGATCGACGCGGCGGCAATGTCGCCCGAGGCGGCGGCGGAGGAGATCGTTGGCTGGCTGGAGCGCGGCCCCCCTTGATTCCTCCCGAGCTTGCTCGGGGAGGGGGACCGCGGCACGAAGCGCCGGGGTGGAAGGGCGATTCAGACTCGGCTTTACCCCTCCACCATGCTGCGCATGGTCCCCCTCCCCCAGGCAAGCTGGGGGAGGAACTCAGTCGAGCCGGCTCGCTTTCCCGTCGATGGTCAGCCGGTCGCCGGCGAGCCTGACGGACTTGCCGCCAACCTCCGTCTGCCAGTGGCGATAGGCGATCCGGTGCGCCGCCGCGATCCGGCACATCGTCGTCACCTCCCGCTCCAGGGCCGCGGCGCTCGCCTCGTGGGTGCGGGCGACGCGAAGGCACTGGCCTCGGTCCGCCGTGCCGATGTAGCTCGAATAGCCCTCCGCTCCCAGTGCAGCGGACGCGGCGAGGAGACGGTCGCGACGGGCGCTGCAAAGGACGAAGCCGGCCTCGAGGGCCGCCGGGGGCGGGTCGGCCAAAGCCAGTATTCGAGGCATGGCGAGAGCGGCGCCGGGCAGGTTGGCGGCGCACGGAACCTCCGCCTGCGAGTGAGCGCAGCCTGCCGCCGCCAAGGCGAGAATCGCCGCCGCCCGCCTCACCTCCGGGCCGCCCCCAGCGCCTCATATTCGAACAATCGGAATCGGTAGCGCTGCTGGGCTCGGATGTTGGCGGCGACCCTGCCGTGGAGGTCGTCGTCCCAGCGGCTCCAACGGTCGATGAACGCGGCCGCGGCCGAGGCGTCGCCGGCCTCCTGAAGGGCGATCACCTGCTTGAGGAGATCGCGGACCGCTTCGTGATAGCGGCCATAGTCGATGCCGAGCTTCGCCGTCGCGGGATCGAAGCTCAGCACCTTGCGATCCAGGAACCAGTTCCACTGCATCAGCTGCATCATGTTGTAGGGTTGCTCGCGGCGGGGCTTGTTGTTCTGGAGGGTGCGCAGGATCCCGCTGGCGTAGACGGCGCGGAGCTGATCCTCGCTGTAATAATCCCGGCGGCGAAGCTCCTTGGCGACGAACAGGGAGACGAGGTCCGCCTTCAGCTCCTCCAGCAGATTGGCGTCGGCGCCGATGACGTCGAGCGTCCGGCCCGAAGCCGTGACGTCCGGGCCCAGATAATGGCCGACTTCGTGCCAGAGGGTCCGGTAGAAATTGGAATCGGCGGTGAGATGGCCCGCCTGGGCGGGGACGATCGCGGCGCCGAAAATATCTCCGGAGCCGCTGAAGAGGTCCGGATTGCGCATGATGTTGGCGCGCAGCAGGATGATGCTTCCGTAGCGCTCGACCAGATAGGCTTCGTTGGGAAGGTTGGTGGCGGTGTTGCCGCCCCGGGTCTGGCCGAAATCGGCGATCACGTCGTAGACCCCGACCGGGATGTCCTCCATCACCCGCCGCCGCCGCTCGTAGGGCAGCGAATTCTCGAGCTCCTGGATGCCCTTCATCGCCTCGCGGAGCGCGGCCGATTCCTGAGTGCGGGTGGCGAGCAGGCTGAGGCCGTAAAAGGCGCGGGTGCCGAGAAGCTCGTCGTCATAGGTTTCGTAGGCGCCGATCTGGGCGTTCAGATTCTTGAACCGGCCCTTCAGCCAGGCCGCGTCACCCGATTCGTAATCGTCGCTGAGCAGGTCCCGGGCGCGGTTGCGCAGGTAGCGCGCGAATTGCGGGTCCGACGCCGCGACCGCGTCCGCGGCCTGGTTGAGGAGACCGTGGCTCGCGACCATCTCGTCGGCATAAGCGAGGGAGTAGGGGACGGCGTAGAGCGTGGCGCGGTTCGGCCGCCTCGCCAGCGTCTCGATCCGGGCGCGCAGGCCCGGATGGAGCGTGTCGATCGCCGGATATTGGCGAAGCTTGGCGAGATCGCGCTTGAGCACCGCCATCTCCGCTCGGCGAACGACGGAGCGCAGGTCGGTCAGGCGGGCGCGCTCGCCGGGATTGGCCGCCAGAAACGCGTCGAACTCGGCCTTGGTGAGATCCCAGGGATAGACGTTCTTCCCCGGCGGCGCCTCGGCGACGGCCGCCACGGGCTCGCGCTTGTTGTCGAGCGTGGTCGCGATCGGACCCTGGTTGAGGCGGTAGAGGGTGTAGAGGGCGCGGCCGTGGGAATCGGTCCTCCGGGCCAGCGCGGCCCGGACGGCGAGCGCGTTGCGGTGCCGCTGCTGCTCGTAGACGTCCTGGAAGATCCGCCCGACCTCGAGAAGCTTGCTTACCGCCACACGCTCGCCGGGAGTGAGATGGGCGAGCGACGGGGCGAGGCGGATGGTCTGGGTCTTGTCGAGGATCGCCTTCGCCTGCGCCGGAGACCATTCGCGGGCGGCCGGGGACTGGGCGGCCGGGGACTGGGCGGCGGCCGGGGCCAGGATCGCAGCGCACAGCAGCGGGAGGGCCAGCGGGAATCCGATTCGCGGACCGGACGGCTGCCTGGCGGGTGACCGCGGCCGGCCCGGAAGTTTCGGCGGAAGTTTCATTAGTTTCGCAAGTTTCAGCTTCCCAAGAGCGAAAAACATTCCTGAACCTTTCGAAACCCAAAGCCGCGGCGAGAGCCTCGGCCTTACATGAAATCCAGCCGAGACGCGCATAATCCAGCCCCCAGTGCCGAGCCGAACCATAATAGGATTCATCCTATCGAGCAACGCGGCGCTTTGCCGCTGCGGTCATGCCAAACCCGTTCAGCACCTGGCGCCGATGTCATTCCTCGCGCCGGGTGGGCAGGCGCAAGCGCTCCGTCCTGCAGCCGACGTCCGCCGGGACGTGAATGGGAGCTGCAAGGGTTTGGGGTGACGGTCAGGCGAGCACCCTCTAGGCTGCGCTGCGAATGGAAGAGTTTCTCCTCAGCCTGACGCGCGGCAATGTGTCGGAAGTGAAGATCGTGCTCGCGACGGTGGTCGCACTGCTCGCCGCCTATCAGGTGGGGCTGATGGCCGTGGGCTACGGCAAGCTCCAGCTGCCCTTCCTCCGGCCGTTGCCGGCTTCGAAAGCGCACCGGGCGATCGGCGATTCGATCGTCGCCGTGACCCTGGTCGTGGCCGTCATGTGCGTCGGCTATTTCGGTTTCGAGGACGACGAAGCGGTCCACATCCTGCTCGCCAGCGCGCTTCTGGCCGTACTCGCATTCAAGATCCTCGTCGTCCGCCGGCTCCACCGGCTGGGTCGCTTCTTGCCGGCGCTTGGAATAACGGTCTTCCTGCTGTTCTGGGCGACCTGGCTCTCCGCCGCGGTCGAGCATCTGATCTGAGGAGAGGAAATGGCGGACGATCCTCCGAGGAAAGGCGGCACGGCGCCGCAGCTGCTCGGCTCGCTCCTCGTCGCCGCGCTGATCGTGGCCGCGGCGATCTGGGCGGTGACGGCAAAGCTCGGGCCGACCAGCATCGCAGAGCAGGAGGCCGCCCAGGAGCAGTCGGAGGAAGCGGAGGAAGCGGAGGAGGAAGCACAGGAAGCCGGGGAAGAAGGAGCGGGCGGATCGGAAAGCGGCCGCCGCCGCCGGGGGCGCGACCGGTGAGGACCGCCCTTGTGCTGCTGGCGGCCGCATTGACCGCCGCCTGCGCATCCGTTGCGCCGAAACAGGCCGCCGCCCCGCCCGCTCACGCCGCTCATGCCTGGGCGACGTTCGATTCGGCGGGGATCAAGGCATCCGGCGCCGGCGGATTCGCCGACCGCTCGGCCGGGCGGGCGTTGACGATCGACGATCCAGTCCGGATCGCCTCGATCAGCAAGCTCGTCGTCGCGCTGGGCGCGATGCGGCTGGTCGAAGAGGGCAAGCTCGATCTCGACGAGGACGTGTCGGAGCGGCTCGGCTGGAAGCTTCGCAATCCGACCTTTCCCGACCGGCCGATAACGCTTCGTCTTCTCCTCTCGCACCGGTCCAGCCTGCGCGACGGGATCAATTATGCGCTCCCGCTCGGAAGCCGGGTGGAGCAGGCGGTCGAAGCGCCGGAAGCCTGGGACGGGGAGCATCCTCCCGGCACGTTCTTCCGCTATTCCAACCTCGGCTTTCCGGTCGTCGCGTCCGTGATGGAGAAGGCGACGGGGGAGCGGTTCGACCGGCTGATGGAGCGGCTGGTGCTGAAGCCGCTCGATCTCGACGCCTGCTTCAACTGGACCACCTGCACCGATTCGGCGATCGCCCGGGCCGGGGTGCTCTACGCGCCGGATGGAACGGCGGTCCGCGACGACTTGAAGGGCGCCCGGCCCGACTGTCCGGTGGTTCCGGCGGCGGACGGGAGCTGCGACCTTTCGGACTACCGCCTCGGGAGCAACGGCGCCCTCTTCTCGCCGCAGGGCGGCCTTCGGATCTCCGTCCGAGACCTCGCCAAGGTGGGCGGGCTTCTGCTCCGTCAGGGCCGGCTGGCCGACGGCACCCGGTTCCTCAGCGAGGCGAGCGTGGCCGAAATGGAAAGCCTCCATTGGCGCTTCGACGGCGGCAATGGCGATTCGGAAGGGGGTTTCTACTGCGGCTACGGCCTCGCCGTTCAGATTCTCGCCCAGTGCGCTCCGACGGACGACCCGTTCGGCGACGGCAGGCCCAGGCTCGGCCATGCCGGCGATGCCTACGGCTTGCGCTCCGGCCTGTGGATCGACCGGGCCACGGGCCGGGGGATCGCCTATTTCGCGACGGGGCTCGGCGACGACCCGGCGCGGGGCCGCTCCGCCTATCGCGCGATCGAGGAATGGCTCGCGGGCATGAGCCGCTAAAAGCGGCGTGGCTCCCCTCCATGCCGCGGCGCTCGAGAAGCTGCAATCTATCTTCCCAAGGAAATTCTTGTTACCCGACTATCGGGGACTGCGTGGCGGGGGTTGAATGAAATCGTGGAAATGGCTGACTGCCCGACGGCAAAGGCCAGTTGCTGAGCCTGCTCCGCCCGAGCCGGTGTACGATCCGAAGCTGCCATCCCTGCTGCACGACCACGTGCAAAAGGGTTATGATCGGGAGATCGACGACAATGAGTCGATCTGGCGCTCGCTTCCCCTCTTTGCCGTACTTGCCGGGTTAGCCGGGACCTTCGTCAACTTTTTGGTTGGAAAAGCACCGCCGTTGGAGCGTGAGCCGTGGTCGTGGGTAGTTTGGACGCTGATAATTTCAAACGTTGTTATCTACGGGATTGGAATACGATACCTCACGCCGATCGTCCGCCGGCGATTCCACAGATATATCGCGAACGATGAGGAGGTCAGGAAGTTCAGCACTGGACTGGTGGACTATTATCTTGCCGTCGGCCTTAGCGAGGTGGAAGCGGACGCTAAAGCCGTCCGGGAGACCCAGGACTATCTCATCGCTGAACTTGCCCAGGCATCCAGCCAGATCCAAAAATTGAATCGCATCAAGGCGTCGGCGCGCGCGCAGGCCTTGTTTTGGCTGTTCGCAGGGTTCATCTTCTCGATAGCTATCTCGGTCCTGATCATCGCGCGTACAGCGCTATCGCCTTTGGAAAGTGAGTCCCATGTCGAAGCAGCCGCCGCCGGAACGCATCGGTCACCGGATTCCCTCGAAGCCAACTCCGCCGCCCCCGCAATACGTAGAGGAGGGGGTGAAATTCCCGTTCCGACCAGAGAGCCCGGAGCGGTGACCACGGTGGAGCCGCTGGAAACGTCGAATGCGTCAGCGGTTGAGACGAGGAGGAACGGGTCATGACCACCAGTGACGGCGACACCCCGCCGCCGCCGCCGCCGCCGCCGCCGGAGCGCCCTGCTCCGCCGCCGCCGGAGTGGATCATTCGTTCGGAGCCGCCAAACCGCCGAAAAGGCTGATACGAGTTTCGCGTGGGCGGACGGTCACTTGCGGCCCGCCGTCGGCCGTTCGTCGAGCAGGTGGCGTTGCCAGAACATCAGGCTGGCCCAGAAGGCGTAGTCCTGGTTGGCCTTCTTGGCGAAGCCGTGGCCTTCGTCCTGGGCGAGGAGGTGCCAGGCGGTTCCGTCGTTTCGGCGGACGGCCTTGACCGCCTGCTCCGCTTCGGAGGCGGGAACGCGCGGGTCGTTGCCGCCGGTCTGGACCATGAGGGGCAGGCGAAGCTCCTTGATCCGGGTGAGCGGCGAGATGGCGAGGAGCTTCTTCCTCTGCGCCGGATCGCGCTCGTCGCCATATTCGACGCGCCTGAGGTCGCGGCGGTAGCTCTGGGTGTTCTCGAGGAAGGTGACGAAGTTCGAGATCGCGACGATGCAGTTCGCCGCCTTGAAGCGGTCGCCGTAGCGGATCGCGCTCGCATAGCACATGTAGCCGCCATAGCTTCCGCCGGTCTCCGCGAACCGCGCCGGATCGAGCGAGGGATCGCGGGCGAGGACGTCGAGGAAGGCGCCGATGTCCCTGACGGAATTCTCGCGAAGGTCCGGCCCGTTGTCGAGCGCGACGAACCGCTTGCCGAAGCCGGTCGAGCCCCGGACGTTGGGATAGAAGAGGGCGATCCCGAGCTCGTTCACCAGATAATTGTTGCGCCCCAGGAAGCCGGGACGGGACTGGCCCTCCGGCCCGCCGTGGATGCTCATGATGAGCGGCCGGCGGCCCGGGAACCGGGCGGGATCGGGGCGGTAGAGGAATCCCGACACCTTCTCGCCGTCGAAGCTGGTCGTCTCGACGAGGACAGGCTCGACGTTGCGCCGGGGATCGAGGCCGCCCGTCTCGCTCTCCGTCCAGCGGGTGACGGCCAGCGTTCTGGGGTTGACGACGTAGACGTCGGACGGTGAGCGCGCGGACGACATGGAAACGGCGATGTCGCCCCAGGGCGCAACTTCGAGCCCGCCCGCGGTGCCGACGGGGAGGCCCGCGACGGCGCGGCTCCTTCCGGTGCGCGTGTCGAGCAGCTTGAGCCGGCTGATCCCGGCTTCGTTGACGATATAGGCGATGAAGCGGCCGTCCTCGGAGATGTCGAAGCTCTCGACGTCCCAGCGCGGCTCGGGCGCGACGGCGGTGAAGCGGCCGGTGGCGGGGTCGAGGGTTCCGAGGCGCTGGAAGTCCGAACCTTCGTCGGAAGTGACCCAGAGCGTGCCGTTCGGGGCGAATTGGGCCGAGCCGTAGGAGATCGGCTTGCGATGGTCGCCGATCGGGGTCATCCGCCCGCTGGCGACGTCGATCCGGTAGAGGTTGGTCTTGTTGATCGAGAGATATTCGGAGACGATCGCGCTTCGGCCGTCCGGCGCGAAATCGGAGAGACCCCAGCCGCCGCCCTTCACCTGGGCGAGCATCCGGTTGCTCGACGGGTTGCGCGGATCGACGATGTAGATGTCGTTGTCGGAGCCGTTGCGGCGGGTGGAGGTGTAGGCGAGCCAGCGGCCGTCGTGGCTCCAGGCGTTGATCGCGTTGCGGCTCTTGCCGTCGGTGATCATCCTCAGCCGGCCGTTGTCCAGCACGTAGAGCTGCCAGAACTCGCTTCCGCCGATATCCTTCTGGACGACGAGCACGTCGCCGAGCTTGCGGGCATAGGAGGCGCTCGAAATGGCGTCGGCCTCGAAGGTGATCTGGCGGCGCATTCCGAGCGGGCGGGCCACCTCGTGGACCTGGGCCGTGTTGCCGAAGCGGGTGGTGACGGCGAGCGAGCGCTTCGCCGGGTTCCAGCCTTCGAGGGAGGCGGTCCGGAACTCCATGTAGGGCCGGGTGCGCTCGGCGAGGTCGTCGGGCACGTCGGGGACGCCGTCGGCGACGATGGCGGCCGGCTTCTCGACTTCGGCGAGGGCGGGAGCGGCGAGGAAGGCGGCGGCGGCGAGCAGGGTATGGCTAAGGCGCATGAAGACTCCTCGGGCAGAAGGCGCGCGGACGCTAAGAGCGGGCGAGCGGCGGGGCAAGCCCTTGGAATCCCCCCTCCCTGCAAGGGAGGGGCCGGGGGTGGGTGCGCCGAAGGCGGCCGAAACTCGGAGTCAGTAGAAGTCTCGCTTCGCTCGCCTACCCACCCCCTGCCCCCTCCCTTCCAGGGAGGGGAATGAGTGTCAGCACGCCACCACGTTCACCGCCAAGCCGCCGAGCGACGTCTCCTTGTAGCGGACGTTCATGTCGAGGCCGGTCTTGCGCATCGTCTCGATGACCTGGTCGAGGCTGACGAGATGGTCCCCGGTTCCGACGAGCGCGAGGCGCGAGGCTTCGATGGCCTTGATCGCGCCGACCGCGTTGCGCTCGATGCAGGGGACCTGGACGAGGCCGCCGACGGGATCGCAGGTGAGGCCGAGATTGTGCTCCATGCCGATCTCGGCGGCATTCTCGATCTGGCCGTTGGTGCCGCCGAGCGCCGCGGTGAGGCCGGCGGCGGCCATCGAGCAGGCGACTCCGACCTCCCCCTGGCAGCCGACCTCGGCTCCGGAGATGGAGGCATTCTCCTTGAACAGCGAACCGACGGCGGCGGCGGTGAGAAGAAAGGTGCGCACGCCCTCGTCGTTCGAATGGGGGGTGAAGCGCTGATAATAGCGAAGGATGGCCGGGACGATGCCGGCGGCGCCGTTGGTGGGAGCGGTGACGACCCGGCCGCCGGCCGCATTCTCCTCGTTCACGGCAAGCGCCCACAGGTTCACCCAGTCGAGCACGGTAAGCGGATCGGAAAGCGTCCGCTCCGCCCGATCGATCAGCAGCTTGTGGAGGCCGGGGGCGCGGCGCTTGACGTTGAGTCCACCGGGAAGGATCCCGGCCCTGCCGATCCCGCGGTCGATACAGCCGTCCATCGCCTCGACGATCGAATCGAGCCGGCGGTCGATCTCCTCGTCGGAGCGGACGGCCCGCTCGTTGGCGCGGGCGATCTCGGCGATGGTCAGACCCTCGCGCTCGGCGATCGCGAGAAGCTCGTCGGCGCAGCGGTAATTGTAGGGAATGTCCCAGAGGACCTCCGGCGGAGCGTTGCCGGCGATCGCCGCTTCGTCGACGATGGCGCCGCCGCCTACCGAATAATAGACCGAGCTCTCCAACGGGGTGCCCGCGGAGTCGAAGGCGGTGAAGCGCATGCCGTTGCTGTGGTGCGGAAGACGCTCGCGCTGGAGGAATTTGAGGTCGTTCGGCTCGTCGAAGGCGATTTCCGTCGCGCCGCCGAGGCGCAGGCGGCCGGTCGTCCGGACGGCGGCGATGATTGCGTCGGCCGCGTCGGGATCCATCCGGTCGGGCCTTTCCCCCGACAGGCCTAGGAGGACGGCGCGGTCGGTGGCGTGGCCCTTGCCGGTCAGAGCGAGCGATCCGTAGAGCTCGGCGAGGACCCGATCGGTGCGCTCGATCAGCGCCTTTTGCGACAGCGCCTCGACAAAGCGGCACGCGGCCGTCATCGGCCCCATCGTGTGCGAACTGGACGGGCCGACCCCGATCTTGAAGAGGTCGAAGACGCTGGTGACCAAGAATGACTCTCCTGACGCCCCGGCAGATGGGCCCGCGTGGCGCTTCTGGCAAGCCGGTGAGCCGTTCGTGCTGCTCGAGTTCGAAGGCCGCGCCCGGCTCTACCGGAAGCCGGTGGAGGTCGTGGAGGCCCGGCGGCCGGAGGAGATCGGCACCGCGCTGGAGCGGCTTCGGCAGCGGCATGCCGCCGGCTTCATCGCCTATGAGGCGGGCCATGCGCTGGAGCCGAAGCTGGCTCCGCTCGCCCGGCAGGCGCCGGGGCAAGCGCCGCCGCTGCTGTGGTTCGGCCTTTTCGACGGCTGGGAGGATATCGACGCTGACGCCCGGCTTCCCGACCCCGCCGGCGCCTGGGCAGGCCGTCCGCGGCCGCGGATCGAGCGCTCCGCCCACGCGGCCGCCGTCGGGCAAGCGCTGGAGCACATCCTCGCCGGCGACATCTATCAGGCGAACCTCACCTTCCGCGCGGACGTGGCGACGGCGGGGCATCCGCTCGCCCTCTACGCGGCGATCCGGCCGCGCGCCAAGGCCGGGTGGGCCGCGCTGGTCTTCACCGGCCGCCACTGGCTGCTGTCCTTCTCGCCGGAATTGTTCTTCACGCTCGAGTCGGGCCTGGTGACGGCCCGGCCGATGAAGGGAACGGCTCCGGCGGACAGCGACCCAGAGGCGCTCAGGAACGACCCCAAGCAGCGCGCCGAGAATCTGATGATCGTCGATCTGCTTCGCAACGATCTGTCGCGGGTGTCGAAGCGCGGAACGGTACGGGTTCCGGCCCTGTTCGAGGTCGAGCGCTACCCGACCGTGCTGCAGATGACATCGACCGTGGTCGGCCGGCTGGAGGAGGGGCTGGGCGCCGTCGATCTGCTCAAGTCGATCTTCCCGTGCGGATCGGTGACGGGGGCGCCCAAGATCCGGGCGATGGAGATCATCTCCGAGCTCGAGGGGGAACAGCGGGGCCCCTATACCGGTAGTATCGGCGGGCTTGCGCCGGACGGCCGCGGAGCGTTCAATGTCGCGATCCGGACTTTGGTTCTGCGCGACGGCGAGAGCGTGGCGCGGCTCGGGCTGGGTTCGGGGATCGTGGCCGACAGCGTCGCCGCCGACGAGTGGCGCGAATGCCTGGCGAAGGGAGAGTTTGTGGCGACGGCTGGGCGCTTCGACCTGATCGAGACGATGCGGTTCGATCCGAGGGAGGGCATAAGCGAGCTCGACCGGCATCTGGCGCGGATGAAGCGAAGCGCCGACGCGTTCGGCTTCGGCTTCGACCGCCACGATGCGAGGAACGAGCTTCAGGCGGCGACCTTCTTCCTGAGGGAGGGGCGCAAGCTCAGGCTGCTTCTGTCGCCCAGCGGGGCCCTGGCGATCGAAACCCGGCCGCTGCCAGAGGCTCCGGAAGGCGCGGTCGAGGTCGCGCTGACCCCGCTGCCGGTCGCGCCCGAGGATTTCCGGCTGCGCCACAAGACCAGCGACCGCCGCTTCTACGACGACGCGCGGGCGGCGGCCGGGACGTTCGAGGTGGTCTTCGTCGATCCCGACGGGTTCTTGACGGAGGGAAGCTTCACCAGCCTGTTCGTCGAGCGCGGCGGGCGGCTTCTCACCCCGCCGCTGGGGCGGGGGCTGCTTGCCGGGGTGCTGAGGGAGGCCCTGATCGAGGAAGGCCGAGCGGAGGAGGCCGATTTGCGGCCGGAGGACCTGGAGGACGGGTTCTTCGTGGGGAATGCCGTGCGGGGGCTGGTTGCGGCAAGGCTGGCCTGAATTCCTCCCCCAGCTTGTCTGGGGGAGGGGGACCGCGGCGCGAAGCGTCGTGGTGGAGGGGTAATGCACAGGCCGTATTGCCCCTCCACCGCACTTCGTGCGGTCCCCCTCCCCGAGCAAGCTCGGGGAGGAATCTCATTTAGGCCGCCACTGGAAACCTCAGGAGCCTGTCGGCGAGCGGCACCAGCGCCTCCGCCTTCGGCCCCACCGCCCGGACGATCTCCGGGTGGCCCGCGTCCAGCCCGCCGGTCAGCGAGCCGAAGGCCGGCAGGATCAGCTTGCGCTCCGTCGCGACGAAGCAGCGGCGGGAGATCTGCCGGCCGCGGTGGTGGATCCGGAGCTTGGGGTGGAAATGGCCGGAAAGCTCCGGCCGGGTTTCGGCCGGGTCCGCCTCGTGCCGAAGGAGAAGGCCTTCCACTTCCGCCTCTTCGACGATCGCGCCGCCGCAATGATCGGCGATCCCTGGATCGTGGTTGCCGGTGATCCACGTCCAGCGGATCGCGCCGGTGAGCGAGGTGAGCATGTCGCGGGCGCGGGCGGGAAGCCGGTCGCAGCCGTGGCGGTCGTGGAAGCTGTCGCCCAGGCACCAAATCTCGCGGGCGCCGCTGGAAGCGGCAAGGGCGGTGAGATCGGCGAGGGTGGCGATCGAATCGTAAGGCGGCAACATCTGCCCCAGCCGGGCGAACCAGCTCGCTTTCTCCAGATGCAGGTCGGCGACCAGGAGAGCCCGGCGGGCCGGCCAGAACAAGGCGCCCTGAGGGAGCGCCATGAGATCGTGGCCACAGAACGAAAAGCGAACCATGGCTCCGCCTATAGCCGGGCGGGCGAGCGGTTCAAGCCGCTCAGCGCGCCGGGTTGGGGATAACCGACGAATCGAGCGCCGCGGGAGGCGCGGCGGGGGCAGATTCAAGCAGGCTCGGAGTAGAGGTGGCGAACAGGATGGCGCCGAGAACGAAGCCTTCGGCGACGAGAACGAACGGATTGGTGAGCTTTTTCAGGAAACGCATCCGGAGGCAGTGCGCCCTCGCAGGTAAACGAGCGATGAATTGATTTGCCTCCCCGTCGCGCAGCGACTGGAGGAGGACCGCCGATGGCGGTGGAGGGGTGATCTGACCGGCCTCTGCGCGGTCACCCC
>DASVTA010000113.1:0-3596 GCA_036387815.1 Allosphingosinicella sp. | reverse complement strand
CCGCAGAGCTTCTACTTCTCCGGCTTCCCGGCCACTCCGCCCGACGCCCCGATCGTCAGCCAGAACTACACCGCCTGGAAGCCGACGAGGCCGGATCCCGCCAAGACCTGGAACCTGGTCGCCGGGCTCGATCCGGCGAAGCTGCCCGCCTGCACGGTGATGGACGGGCCGACGAACGAGAAGGGCGCGCGGTTGAAGGCGGTGGGCGAGCGGCCGCCGACCTGGTTCGACCTCGGCAAGCTGAGGCGCAAGCGCAGCTAATCCCCCTCCCCATCTTCGATGGGGAGGGGGACCATGCGAAGCATGGTGGAGGGGTGACCTGCCCAGGCGGTGCCATGTCACCCCTCCACCACCTTCGGTGGTCCCCCTCCCCGCGCTTCGCGCGGGGAGGCAAATCCTAGAACTCGGCGGCGACCGTGACCCTCGCCAGGCGGCCGGGCGCGGGAAAGCCGACGGCGTCCTCGAACCGCTCGCCGGTCAGGTTGCGGACCGCCGCGACGAGGCTGAACCGCCGCGACACCCGCAGCCGCGCCCCCAGATCCGCCTCCCAATGCCCATCGGCGCGCACCGGCCCGGTGGGGATCGAGCTGTCGAAATGGTCCGAATTGAACCGAACGGCAACGTTCAGCTCCAGCGGCGGCGAGGCCTGCCATGCCGCTCGAAGCGAGCCCTGCCACCTCGGCCGGCCCCTCAGCGGAGTGGCGGAATCGAGGTCGAGCCAGCTCAGCGCTCCCGCCACGCTCAGCGAATCCGCCGGCCGCCACCGCCCCTCGATCTCGGCGCCGGAGGCTCGGACCCGGTCCCGGTTGACGGTGGTGAAGGTCTCCGGGTCGAAGTCGATGAGGTCCCGGAAGCGGTTCTCGAAAAAGGCGAGGCGGACGAAATCGCCGGACGGGAGGGCCCACTCGATCCCGGCCTCGAGATTGCGGCTGCGCTCGGGCCTGAGGTCCGGATTGCCGATCAGCGGATGGGCGAGGGCGTAGAAGCTGGGGAGCTTGTACCCCTCCCCCGCCTTGGCGAAGAGGGTCGGGCCCGCCGCCGCCGGCCGCCAGGAAACCGCCGCGCGGCCGGTCCAGCGGTGCGGGCCCGCGGCGACATCGTCGTAACGCCCGGCGAGGTTGAGGCCGAACCCGCCGCCGGGCCGAAGGCTCGCCTCGGCGAAGGCGCTGCGCGTGGTCCGGCGAAGGTCGAAGCGGACCGGCAGCGGGAAGCCGAGGTCGACGAGACCGTCGCTCCGCCCCGATTCCCGAAGCAGCGCGACGCCGAGCGTGGCGGCCGCCGGTCCGCGCCCGAAGCCGGCGTCGGCGATCGCCTCGACGCGCGAGAACCGGCTGTCGGCGGCAAGCGCGGGCGTCCCCTGCAGCGCTCCGGGCGCGATTGCGGGCGTGGCGCTCCTGTCCTCCTGCCGCGACCAGGAGAGGCTGAGACCGGGCCGGACCGCGGCCGTCCCGTCGCGGCGCACGGTCAGGCCCGCCGCGGCCAGCCGCGCCGTCCCCGTCTCGCGCTCGCGAACGACGGCGAGGCGGGGCCCGCCGCTGTCTTCCGGGAAGGCCAACCGGTCCGACGTTCCGTGGAGGCCCAGCAGCCGGGCCTCGAAGCCGCCGAGCCGCTGCCGCAGATTCACCAGCCCCTGGCGCCGATCGAGGCTCGATCCCTCGGTTAGCCCGCTGTCGAATCCGTTAGCCGCCGCAAGCAGGCCCCCGTCGCTCCAGCCCGCTTCGAAGCTTGCGCCGAGCCCCGCCTCGCCTTCGCTCCCCGCCTGGGCCCGGGCGGTCACCCGCCGAGCCCCCGGGCGCGGCGAGCGCAGCCTTATGTTGACCGCGCCGGCAAGCGCGTCCGACCCGTGTACCGCGGAGACGGCGTCCCGGGCCACCTCGATCCGTTCGACCAGCGCCGGATCGAGGGCAAAGAAGTCGAAGCCGCCGCCGCGGCTGTTGGTCGGATCGTTGAGCTTGATCCCCTCTACCAGGACCAGTGTGAAATTGGGCTCGCCGCCGCGGATCGACAGAAAGCTTCGTCCGCCCGCACCGCCGGTCGAGAAGGCGCGGACGCCTGCCACCTCGTCCAGCGCCTCGAGCAGCGAGGCGGGCTGGAGCCGCTCGATCTCGGATGCCCCGATGGTGGTCGGGCCGCCCGCCGGCGCCGCTTCGATCCGCGAGGCGGTGACGACGATGGACCCCTCGGGAGGCGCGGCCGGCTCGGCCGCGGCCAGCAGCAAAAGAGCGGCGTCGACCAGCACTCCAGAAAGCCCCCACATCCCACGAAGGCCTACCCTTCACGGGCGAAGCGTTCGCCGCAATCCTGTTTTGGTAGCGTTCCGGGGCCATCCCGCGGGGGCCTCGGTCACTGCTCTGTTCATGGATGCCGCGCGCAGTCCACGATCGCTCGGCTCGGCGTCAGCTCAAACCGTGCGGATCATCCCACCGGGCGGGCAGGGTTGCCTATCACCCTCGCCCCCGCCGGAACGTCGGCGATGACGACGGAGCCCATTCCGATCACCGCGCCCTCGCCGATCATCAGCGGGCGGCCGGCCGCGCCGTTGCGGATGACCGCTCCGGCGCCGACGAACACTCCGTCGCCCACGACCACCGTTCCCAGGCACGAGGTCCGGGGGCTGAAGGTGACAAAGTCGCCGATCACGCAGTCGTGGGAGACGTGGCTGTAGTAATTGGCCTGGAAGTGGCGCCCGATGCGGGCGAGCGAGTTGATCATCACGAAGTCGCAGATCGACGCGCCTTCTCCCAGCTCGGCGGTCGGATCGACGATCGCGGTGGGGGCAAGGACGGTCGCGAAGCGGGCGCCCGCGCAGCGCTCGGCGAGCCGCCGGCGAAGCGCCGGATCGCCGACCGCGACGCAAATTTCGTCCTCGCCCGTCAGCTGCTCCATCGAGATAGCCTCGATACCCGGGTAAGGCGCCACGGGCGCGTCGGAGAGGAAGGCCTTGGCACGGGGGTCGAGCCGCGCCGCCTGAACCATTTCGCGGCCCATGCCGCCGGCGCCGTAGAAGACCAGACGTCCAGTCAAACTTCACCTCCCGTGCAGCAGCGGCACTATCCCCATCGGGACCGCTTCGCTAGGTTCGTCCCATGACCGTTACGATCCGCCCCGTCGAGGACGCCGCCGACCGCAAGGCTTTCGTCGACATCGCCTATTCGCTCAATCGCGGCGACCCGAACTGGGTCCCTCCGCTCAGAACCGAAGTCCACGGACTGATCGACCCGCGCACCAATCCCTGGTTCGGACATGCCGAAGCCCGCTTCTTCCTCGCCGAGCGGGACGGGGCGCCGGTGGGCCGGATCTCCGCTCAGGTAGACGAGCTCGTCCAGCAGCACATGGGCGCCGGGATCGGCCAGTGGGGCATGTTCGAGGCCGCCGACGCCGAAGTCGCCCGCGAACTCATCCACCGGGCCGAATCCTGGCTGCGGGGCCGTGACATGACCCTGTCGATGGGCCCGTTCAGCCTCTCCATCTGGGACGAGCCCGGGCTCCTCATCAAGGGCCACGATCATCCGCCGATGGTGATGATGGGCCACAACAAGCCGGAATATGAAGGCTGGGTGGAAGCGGCCGGCTACGCCAAGGCCAAGGATCTCTTC
>DASVTA010000112.1:0-3875 GCA_036387815.1 Allosphingosinicella sp. | reverse complement strand
GGAGGCTCGGCCTCGTCCGGATCGATTTGTGCGAACGTGGCGACGATCGTCGTCTCGGCCGGCCCGTAATTGTTGAAAACGCTCAGCTGCGGCGACGGAAACCGAAGCGGGCCGCGAAGCCGGTCGCCGCCGAAATGCAATTGTCGCAACCTCGGGATCCGGTCGACTCGGGACATGGCGAAGGACGCCAGCGACGAGGGCAGGAACGCCACATCGGGGTTGGCCTCGACCCACCAGTCGAGCATGGCTTCGACGTTGCCGGCCACCCGCTGCGGCATGAGGTGGAGGCTTGCTCCCCCGGCCAGCGCCGGCCAAATCTCGAAGCCCAGGGCGTCGAAGCCCAGGCCCGCCATGCTGGTCGTTACCAGGCCTGGGCCGACGCCGTAGGCCCGCTCGTGCCAGAGGACGAAGTTCAGCAGGTTGCGGTGGCCGACCACCACGCCCTTGGGCCTGCCCGTCGAGCCGGAGGTATAGATCACGTAGGCCGCCGCGCCGGGCTCGGCCTTGGGGCCTGCGGGGGCGACCGGGCCGTCGAGGTCGACTTCGCCGAGATCGAGCAGGGCCACCTCCGGACCGTCTGCTCGAACAGCGTCGGCGAGCGCCGCGGTGTCCGAGTTCACCAATAGGAGAGCCGGAGACGCCTCCGCGACGATGTCGCGGATTCGCCCGGCGCCATAGTCGGGATCCAACGGAATATAGGCGCAGCCGGCCTTGAGCACCGCCAGCATGGCGACAACCAGGTCGAGGCTTCTTGGCATCAGGTTAGCCACCAGCGGGATCGCTCCGGTACCAAGCCTCGGGATCAGAAGGGAAGCGAGTGAGTCGCTTTTAATGTCGAGGTCGGCATAAGAAAGCTCGCGGCCCTCCGAGACGACGGCGATTGCTTCGCCCTGCTCGGCGACCCGGCTTCGAAAGAGATCCAGGATAGTCGGGCCGGGCTCCGATTGCGGCACTGGCAGGCCGCTTATTTCGGTTCCGGAGTCACGTTCCGCGGGCGTCAGGATGCTGATGCTTTCCGCCCGCTTCGACGGCTCCGTCTCGAGCGCCTCAACCAGGCCCTCGAGCGCGGCAACGATCATTTCTGCAGCCCGCTCGGCGGGAAATCCGTTGGAAACCTGGACCGTCAGGCGGAAGTCGGAGCGATATTCGTCCACGGCCACCGCGACCGGGAAGCTGGTTCGCTCCAGGGCGTCGACAATGGCTATCCCCGGCGCGAGGGTAAGGGAATCGGAATCTTCCGGTCCCGCCCGGTCCGCCCTCCGGTAGTTGAGAAGGCTTGTCAGCAGGTCCGCGCCCGAGGGCAAGCCCGCGCCCCGCCGTATCTGGCTGACCGAGGCGCCTTCGTGGAGCAGAAGCTCCGCAAGCATTTCGTGCGTGCTCTTCAGGCACTCCTGCACGGACGCGTCGGCGAGCCTGATCATGACGGGCAATGTGTTGAGGAACATTCCGACCGTGGGCCTGGCATTGACCGCAGGGTCCAGGGTTCGCCCCGAAAGGACCGTGCCGAACGTCACGTCGCGTTGCCCAGACGTGCGGGCGGCGACCACCCCCCATGCCACGTGGACCAGGCTGGCCGGCGAAACCCTGAAGCGTCGGCTACAGCTCCGGATGCTCCGGGCCAGGTCCTGCGAGAGCATGCAAACGAAGCTGTCGTCCCCCTCGGTCCGCTTCATCCCCCAGCGACCGGTCAGTGGATGGGTCGGCTCCTCGATTCCGCAAAGCAGCTTCTCGAAAAACGCCGGATGCGAAGGATCGCGGGCCGTTTCGACTCCCCGCGCTATCGCTTCCCGGAAGGCTCCCGCGGGTTCGGGCTCCATCGGAGTGCCGCGAAGCTCGCAGCGGATCTCGTCCAGGACCAATTCCAGGGAAATATAGTCGTCAATGAGGTGGTGCTGCTGCCAGACCGCGACCCATTCGTCGGTGGCCGGCACCTTTGCCGCGGACACTCGCATGAGGGGCGCCCGATCGAGATCGATCCTGTTGAAGGCCGGATCCACGCGGGCGAGGAGCTGAGCGCCCGCATCGACTCCCGGAAGAAGGTCCTCGACTATCTCGAGCGTCACCTCGGCCGCCGCCCACACCGCCTGCACCGGCTCGGCAAGGCCTTCCCAATGGAAGGATGACCGAAGCACGTCGTGCCGGCTCACCACCTGATTTAAGGCGGCAAGGAAGCGGTCGAAGTGTCGCCGGCTCGACAGGGCGAGTAGGGTCGACTGGAGATAAACATCGCCTCTCGGGGAACGAAGGCTCTCGAAAAGAATGCCCCTCTGAAGGGCCGAGAGCGGATAATAGTCGCGGATCGATTCGGCTCGGGTCCATTCCGCCAACCCGGCCAACCCGGCCAACCCGGCCAACCCGGCCTCTTCCCCGGCGCCTCCGATCGACGCCTGAAGCTCGCGGTCGAGCGGCGCGCGCCCGTCTGCATTGCCCGAATATTCTACGCGGCTCGCGAACTCCGCCAGCGAGTGGCTGGTCAGCGCCGCCTGGACGTTGGTGCGGAAGCCCTTCCCGTTCAGCCATGCGACGACTCGAAGAGCGCGCAGCGAATGGCCGCCGAGGTCGAGAAAATTGTCCCCTCTATAGGCCGCAGGAACGCCGAGCACCTCGCGCCACGCCATGGCGACGGCGTTTTCGACGAGCCCGACCGGAGCGGCGCAATCCCGGTGCACGAAGGAATCGCCAGCCGGTTGCGGAAGGCTCTCGCGATCCAGCTTGCCGTTGATCGTCAGCGGCCATTCCGAAACGCTCAGATAGGCGGACGGGATCATATATTCTGGAAGCAGGCTGGCGAGAGCAGGGCGAAGCAGGCCGGGATCGAGCGGCTTCTCAGCCGGAATGTAGTAGAGCGCGATGTAGGGATCGTCGACGGAATCCTTGCAAAGCAGGGCCATGGCGTCCCGGATTCCGGGATGCTTGCGGGCGGCGGCTTCGATCTCGCCGAGTTCGATCCGGAAGCCCCTGATTTTCACCTGGTCGTCGTTCCGCCCGATGAACTCGATCTCGCCGGTCGAGCTCATGCGCGCGACGTCGCCCGACCTGTAGAGACGAAGCTCCGGCCGGAGCGGGTGCGGAATGAACCGCTCCGCGGTGAGCTCGGGGCGTTTCCAATAGCCGCGTGCGACCCCATTGCCGCCGACGTAGATTTCTCCTGCCACCCCGGCCGGGACAGGTCGCCGGCGCTCGTCCAAAAGATAGATGACGAGGTCACTCAGCGGCGGGCCGATATAGCTTCGAGCGGAGCCTCCGACGTCCTCCCTGCGGACCTGGCGTGCGGTGACGTGGACCGTCGTCTCGGTGATCCCGTACATGTTGACCAGCGTCGCGCGCTCGTTTCGGGCATCCGCGAACCAGGGCTCGAGCCGGCCGAATTCCAGTTTCTCCCCGCCGAAGATGACGAAGCGGAGGCTGTGCTCCAGCGCGGAGACCTGCTGAGCCGCCATGAACGACTGAAAGGCGCTCGGCGTCTGGCTAAGAATGGTGACCCGCTCGCGGCTGACGGTCGCATGGAACCTGTCGGGCTGGGTGGTCTCCTCGTCGTCGACCAGGACGAGCCTTCCGCCGCTCGTCAGCGGGCCCCACATCTCCCAGACCGAAAAGTCGAAAGCGAAGGAATGAAAGAGCGTCCAGACGTCGGCGGCGTCGAAGCTGATATGCTCACGCGCTGCCGAGAACAGCCGCGACAATTGCCGGTGCTCGACCATCACGCCTTTCGGCGCACCAGTCGACCCCGAGGTGTAGATGATATAGGCCAGATCGGCCGCCCGCGCCTCGGGCAGGTCGGGCGGTTTGCCCGCAAGGCCCGGCTCCGAGCCCTTCGAAATGTCGATCTGGAGGCCCTTGGTCCCTTCCATCCCAGCCGCGGCGAGCGCTCTCGT
>DASVTA010000111.1:0-3557 GCA_036387815.1 Allosphingosinicella sp. | reverse complement strand
GGCCCGGGCTGCGGTTCTGGCCGATTCTGCCTTGCTGCTCCTTGCGCTCGAACGCTGGGGCGAGACGGCTCCCGAACGGCTGCTGGGCGACTTCGCCTTCGCCTTTTACGATTCGCATCAGCGTCGGCTGCTTCTGGCTCGCGATCCGCTCGGCCAGAGGCCCCTCTTCTGGCACCGGGGCGACGGCTTCGTGGCTTTCTCCTCCATGCCCTGCGGTCTCCACGCTCTCGGCATGATGGACAGGCGGCCCGACGAAACGAACCTCATCCGCTATCTCGCCGGCCTGCCCCGAAAGGGACCGGAGAGCTTCTTCGAGGGCGTTGAGCGGGTCGAGCCGGGTCACGTCGTGACCGTGACCGCGGACCGCACGAGCCGGCGGCGCTACTGGATTCCGCGGCGGCGGGAACTCGGGCTCAAGCGCTTCGGCGACTATGTGGAGGCCTTCCGGTTCGAGCTCGATTCCGCGGTCGCGAGGCGGCTTCGCGGCGCCGGCGATGTCGTTGCCGCGCATCTGAGCGCCGGGTGGGACAGCAACGCGGCCGCCGCGACGGCCGCACGCCTGCTCGCTCCGGAGGGAAAGCGGGTGCTCGCCTTCACCCATGTTCCCGCCGGGCCCGGGCACGCCCCGCCGCCCTTCAACCGCCTGGCGGACGAGGGCGGCCTGGCCGCGGAGACGGCCCGTCTGCATCCCAACATCGACCATGTGAGGATCGCGAACTCCGGCCGCTCGCCGCTCGCCGGCCTCGACTTCTATTCAGCCCTGTTCGAGCGGCCGGTCTTCAACCTGTGCAACCATGTCTGGCTGTCGCAGATACGCGACGCAGCGAGCGCTTCCGGGGCCCGGGTCCTGCTGAGCGGAGAGATCGGCAATTGGACCATCAGCGCCGCTCCCAACGCTTTGCTTGCCGACTTCCTTCGAGAGGGCCGCTTGCTGGCTTGGTCCCGCGAAGCGCGCGCCATGCTTCGCGACGGCCGGGCGCGGCTTCGCGGTATCGCCGCGAGCTCCTTCGGCCCCTGGATACCGGACTCGCTCTGGAGCCGCTTCGAGCGCTTCTCGTCGGGGCACGATGCGTCGATCACGGACCCGATCAATCCCAAACTGCACGAGAGAGTGGCGGCCGAGCGCGAGACCGGGCGGCTCGGCTCAGCCGGCGGCCGCGGCAATTATTTCGAGCATGCCGCCGCGGCGCTGATGGAGATGGACTGGGGGGAACACCGCAAGGGCATCCTCGGCGGCTGGGGAATCGACAAGCGCGACCCGACGGCCGATCCCCGGCTGATCGACTTCTGCCTCTCGCTGCCGCTCGACATGCTGATGAAGGACGGGATCCGGCGCCCGCTCGCCCGCGCCGCGCTCGCCGACAGGGTCGCGCCCGCGGTCCTTGCCGAGAGACGTAAAGGCTATCAGTCGGCCGACTGGCACGAGGGCCTCGCCCGGGACTCCGCCGGCGCCGCTCGGCTGGTCGAGGCGATGGCCGCCGACGAGACCGCCTCGCGCCTGATCGACGTGGAGCGGCTGGGCCGGCTGGTCCGAAACTGGCCCGATTCGGGCTGGGAAGACCGCGGGATCATGGCGGCCTATCGGATCGGCCTCCTCAAAGGCCTCACGGCCGGACACTTCATCTTGGCAGCAGGCCGCTGATCCTCCTATGGAGCGACCGGTGCGAAGCGGACTTCCAGAAGCGCGGATCGATCGGGGCGGCGGATGCTAGCCTCCGGAGAGGCGCGCGAATCCCGGACCTATCGGCTGTTCGGCCTCAACCTGAGCTCCCAGATAAGCCTGGACGGGCTGGCCGCGGCGATCGACGCCGGAGCGGCGGACGTGGAGGTGATCTTCGGCAAGGCGCCGCCGGGCGAATATCCCCCCGGCTATTCCGCCACGGCCGAGGGCACCTTGCTCGTCATCACGAAGGTGGGCCGCTACCTCATCCGCGAGGGGCGCCAGATCATCGTCGAGCCGGCTGAGGGCGCCTCCGAACGCAATCTTCGCCTGTTCCTGCTCGGCTCGGCGATTGGCGCACTGCTCCACCAGCGCGGGTTGCTGCCGCTCCACGCGAACGCCATCGACCTGGGCGGCCGCGCAGTCGCTTTTTCAGGCCATTCCGGCGCAGGCAAATCGACCATCGCCGCCTGGTTTCATGACCGGGGCTATCCGATCCTGGCGGACGACGTCTGCGTCATCGGGTTCGACGAGGCGGGCCGGGCGCTGGCCTATCCCGGGATTCCGCGTCTGCGCCTGTGGCGCGAAGCACTGGAGGCGAGCGGGCGCGACGCGGGCGCCTATGATCGCTCGTTCGACGACATGGACAAATATGATGTTCCGACCGCGAGCGACGCGAAGCACGAGCCGCTTCCCCTCGCCGCCATCTACCTGCTGCGCAAGGCCGAGGACGGCGGCGAAGCGGCGATCGAGCGGCTGACGGGAGTGGATGCCGTGGAGACGCTGGTCTCGAACACCTATCGGGGCGGCTATTTGAAGACGATCGGACGAACCGCCGAACATCTCGCCGCCTGCCTGCGAATCGTTCGAGCCGTTCCGGTATTCCGGGCGAAGCGGCTCTGGGGTTTCGAGCAGTTCGACGAGCAGGCCCGGCAATTGCACGATCATGCGGGCGCCCGGCCCCATTCGGCCTAACGGACGATCCTGCCGCCCTTCATCACCAGCCTGACCCGGTCGAGCGCGGCGATGTCCCGAGTCGGATCGCCTTCGAACGCGACGAGGTCGGCGAGGAGCCCCGGCTTCACCGCTCCTAGCCTGTCGGCCACCCTGAAGAAGCGGGCGTTCGCCGAAGTCGCGGCGATCAGGACGTCCGCCGGCCGCATTCCGTAAGCGACCATCAGCTCCATCTCCCGCGCATTGTCGCCGTGCGCATAGACTCCGACATCGCCGCCCATGCACATCGGCGTTCCGGCGGCGAGAGCGGCGGCGAAGCTCGCCTTCTTTTCCCGAACACCCTCGGGCTCGGGCGCCGCGCCGTTCCAGCCCCGATAGCGGGCAATCGCGTCGGTGGCGGCCAGAGTCGGGCACAGAGCCACCCCCTTCTGCTTCATCAGGCGGAAGATCTCGGCCGTCCCTCCATTGCCGTGCTCGATCGTGTCCGCGCCGGCGAGGATGGCGTTGCGCATTCCCTCAGGAGTCGATGCGTGGACGGCGACGTGGCGCCCCGCCTGGTGCGCCGCCGCAGCGGCGGCCCGTATTTCCTCCATCGTGAAGGTGGGCCTCGGGCCCTCCCCCGGCCGCCAGCGATAGTCGCCATAGAGCTTGAGGACGTCGGCGCCGCGGCCGATCTGCCGCCGCGCCGCGGTGACGAGGGCTTCGCCGTCCGCCTCCTCGGCGCCCTGCGGAACCGGGTTCTCGGGATCGGGCGATTGCGGGGCGTAGCTCGATGTCGCCACCAGCGCCCTGGTCGCCACCAGCATCCGCGGCCCCGGCACGATCCCCTGCTCGATCGCCTGTCTCAGGCCGACGTCCGCATAGCCCGCGCCCTCGGTGCCGAGGTCGCGGACGGTGGTGAAGCCCGCCATCAAGGTGGCCCGGGCGTGGTTGACCGCCCGGG
>DASVTA010000110.1:0-8959 GCA_036387815.1 Allosphingosinicella sp. | reverse complement strand
ACGATCTCGATACCGCCGCCCGGATCGAGACCCAGCGGCTCCAGCTCTCGGAAAGCTCGGTCGACGCCGTCGCTCTGCTGTGCCGCCTCCATGACGCCTACGAGCGCGTCGCCCGGCAGCGCGGCAGCCGGATCGTCATCGAGATCGAGCGCGACCTGCCCGACGCCAAGGTCGAGCTCGACGCCGCCGAGCGCATGTTCGCGCGGATGCTCGCAGCGACCATCGGCCTCGCCAGGGAAGGGGAGACGATCACCGCCACCATGGCCATGGGCGAGGAGGGGGCGCGCAAGATGCTCTGCCTGTCCATCGACCGCCCCAAGGCGATCGAGGGGCTCGACGAGAACGCCCTGCTCGACCCGGGCTACAGCCCCGACGGCGACTGGCCGGGCGCTCCGGCGCTGGGCCTGGGGTTCGCGCTGAGGCTGGTGCGCAACCTCGCCGACGCCGTCGGCGGCGCTCTCGAGATCGGCTCGAGCCGCTTCTTCCTCTACCTGCCGCCGCTCGAGCCGGCGGAACGCTCGTCCGGACAGAACGGTTAGGTGCAAGTGGCGCCCGAGGATGAACCAGATGCGCGGGCCGGCCGCCTCGACCGGCCGCCGCCGGAGACGTCCTACATCGACCTTCCCGAAAGCTTCGGGCGCCGGTTCACCGTCTTTTGCGATACGGAGGAGGAGTTCGACTGGGCCAAGCCGAGGAGCCGCGACAATCGCTCGACCACCCACATGGCCGCGATGCCCGATCTGCAGGAGCGCTTCCGCCGCCGCGGCGTGAAATGCGTCCATCTCGTCGACCACCCGATCGCCACCGACCCCCGATCGATCGCAATGCTTCGCCAATGGCTGGAGCGCGAAGAGATTTCGATCGGCACCCAGCTTCACCCCTGGGTCAATCCTCCCCATGACGAAGAGGTCAATACGTTCAACAGCTTCGTCGGCAATCTTCCAAAGTCGCTGGAACGCGCCAAGATCGAGAATCTCAGCGATACGATCGAAGCCGCCTTCGGCCGCCGCCCGGTCGTCTATCGGGCGGGACGCTACGGCGTCGGCCCGAACACCGCTTCGCTGCTCCGCGACGCGGGGTACGAGGCCGATGTCTCGGTGCGGGCGCTTCACGATTATAACGACGAAGGGGGGCCCGATTTCTCGCGGGTGAAACCCCTGCCGTTCCGGCTCGGCGAAGGTCCTTTGGTCGAATTGCCGCTCAGCGCCGCTTACGTGGGACCGCTGCGCGCCAGAGGACGGCCGCTCTACCGCGCCGCCGGCCGGCTGCCGCGCGGCCGCGGAATCCTTTACCGCACCGGCTTGCTCAACCGGGCCGCGCTGACCCCCGAAGGCGTTCCGCTGGCCGAAGCCCTGGCCGCCGTTCGGGCGCTGATCCGCGACGGCGTGCGCTGGTTCAGCCTTTCCTTCCACTCGCCCTCGGTCGAGCCCGGACACACGCCCTTCGTCCGAACCGCGCAAGACCTGCGAAGCTTCCACGCCTGGTGGGACGGGGTGTTCGACTTCTTCGAGAGCCAGGGAATCGTCCCCGCCTCGATCGAGGAGACCATCGCCGCCGCGAAGGCGGGCTGAGCGCCGTCTTGCCATCGCGGCGCCCGCTCCCTATCCGAAGACGCGGGTTACGGGCCTGTAGCTCAATGGTAGAGCCGGCCGCTCATAACGGCTAGGTTGGGGGTTCGAATCCTCCCGGGCCCACCACTTCCCGATCCGCTTCAGGGGCGGACGCGCAGGGCCGCCTCCAGGGTCAGAGGTACCCCCGATCGCGCGGCAAGGGCCGCGGCCCATTGGACCGCGAGGTCGATCTCGGCGCCGTAGGCGAATTTCGCCGCCGCCTCCTCCCGCTTCAGGACGGCGGGGTCGAACGCCCGCTCCGGCCGTTTCGAATGGTGCCGGAAGGCGCGGCCGGCGGCGATTTCCGCTGCCCGAGCCTCATCCATCCCGATCCCGAACAGCGCCGCCGCGCCGATCAGGGTTCCGGCGGGATCGGCCAGGAAGGCGCCCATCTCAAGAGTCGCCACCCGTCCCGCCGGCTGCTCGCGGACCAGCCGTGCGAACTGGGCCTGGTGATGAAGCCACACCCATGCCGCCGCCTGGAGATCGGTCAGAAGCAGCAGATCGCGCCCTTCGGCCGTCTCGATCTGCGGGTGGCGGCGAAAGAGCGTCGCCATTCGCCGGGCCCACTCCCGGTTGGCCGAGCCGCGCCTGACGATGGCGAGCAGGAAATCCGGCAGCTTCGCGTACATCAACAGGGCCCGCGAGGTGGGGCGGAGGTCGAGCAGGTCTTCGATCAGTGGATTGGCGAAGTTGCTCGGCTTGACGATCACGGCCTCGCCTGGGCGGTGAGGCCGCTGAAGGAGGGCCAGGACGCAATCGATGGCGGGCTTCGCCTCCTCATGCCCTTCCGGGCCCGGCAGGGCGGCGGAAAGGTCCGTCAGCGCCCGCGGCTCCTGGAGCACGGTCGCGCCGCCGTCCGCGCCGAGCGCCCGGCCAAGCAGCGTCGAGCAGCAGAAGGCGGAGTGGAAAATGAAATGGCATTCGCCCCGTGCCTCCGGCAGCGCCCCGGCGAGCCGCTCCAGCGGGACCTCGGCCCGGGGCGCGCCGTCGCTCACGAACCTTTCGTCGAGGAAGGGTAGGGCGCTCCGCTCGGAGCGAGGAAGATAGGCGAATTGGACGGCGTTTCCGCCGAGGATCCTGTGGGGCAACCAGTCGGGATCCGCGAGCAATGCGGCAAGGTCCCCGTCCCCGCGCGTTTCCGGCACCTTCATTGCGGCCTCATAGAGCAGACCGCCGCCCGCGGCCATCGCCGCGAAGCGGAACGGGCTTGCCGCGCCCGGACCGGAAACTTAAGGCTCGCCGGGTCGGGGAGTAGCGCAGCCTGGTAGCGCATCTGCTTTGGGAGCAGAGGGTCGCAGGTTCGAATCCTGTCTCCCCGACCATTTCCAGCAGCCCCGGCCCGGGTTCTGCGGCGGGAGGGGGCGGGCCGAGATCAAGACCAGCCCCACCTCCACCCCGGTGGGGAGCGTTCGCCCATCTTGGAAACCCGGCGCCTTTACTGTAGCGCCCTTGCCATGAACCGCAGACCCCTCATCCTCCTCTTGATTCTGCTCGCCGCTGCTCTGGCGGCGACGCTGTTTTACTGCCTCCGGCACGGTGAAGATCAGGCGGCGCCCGCGCCCGCCGGTCCGAGCGCGGCGATGATGGAGGCGATGCACCGGATGCACGAGGGGGTGAGCAGGACGCCTGTGACGGGGGACCTGGACCGCGATTTCGTCGCTCTCATGGTTCCCCACCATCAATCCGCGGTCGAGATGGCGCGCGTCTACCTCGAGCACGGACGCGATCCCGAGCTTCGGCGGCTGTCGCAGAACATCGTCGCTTCGCAGGAAGCGGAGATCCGCCAGATGCGCGGACGCCATCCCGTCCCGGCCGCCGGCTCGGCGCCCGCCGCCGGCCATTGAGCGTTTTCGGCTTTGGCTGACACGTCCGGTCGTCCGGCGAAGGCCGGGATCCATGAACTCGGAAGGTGGAGACAAGGGCGACGAGGGCTCGCCGATCGCGAGCATCGGTGTACATGGATCCGGGCCTTCGGCTTCGCCGCAGTTTATCCTGAGCGCCGCCGCAGGCGGCGTCGAAGGGCCGGGATGACCTGGAACAGCCGGCAAATCCGGTCGAACCGCAATCCGCCAATTGAGCACGGACCCTAGGCGGTGCGGGGCGCCAGCACGTCGTCGAGCACGCCCGACAGCGTCTCAAGCCGGTAGGGCTTGAACACGACCGGCCGGCCGGCGCCGCCGGCGCGGGTGATCTCGTCGCTATAGCCGGTGGTGAGGACGACCGGCACGCCCGGCAGGACCGGGCCGAGCGCGTCGGCAAGCTCGATCCCGCTCATGCCGGGCATGACCACGTCGGTGAAGACGGCGTCGAAGCCGCCGGTGCGGGCGAACTCCAGCGCTTCGGCTCCGGTCCTCGCCCGGGTCACCTGGTGGCCGAGCTCGGCCAGCAGGGTCTCGGCGAAGGCGCCCACCTCCTCATTGTCGTCGACGAGCAGGATCCGCCCGGTCCGGTGCTTGCGGCCGGGCTCCGGCTCGGCCCGGGCGACGGGCAGCTCCGAGCGCTCGCTGCACGGAAGGACCAGGGTCACCGTCGTGCCCTCTCCGACGACGCTCTCCACCTGGACGTCGCCGCCCGTCTGGGCCGCGAAGCCGTAGACCTGGCTGAGGCCGAGGCCGGTGCCCTTGCCGACGGACTTGGTGGTGAAGAAGGGTTCGAACACCCGGCTCAGCACCTCCTCGTCGATACCGGTGCCGTTGTCGCTCACCGCGACGAAGATCGCGCTTCGTCCGTCGGCGAGGGCAGGGGCCTCGCCTGTGTGCAGGGTGAGCGCTCCGCCTTCGGGCATGGCGTCGCGGGCGTTGACGGCGACGTTGAGGATCGCCGATTCCAGCTGGGCCGGGTCGGCTTCGATCGGGCAGAGGCCGGCGGCGAGCTCGGTGCGGATCTCGATCCTCTCGCCGAGCGTCCGGTCGAGCAGGTCGGTCATGCCCTGGATATGGGCGTTGAGGTCGATCACCTCCGGCTGAAGCGGCTGGCGGCGGGCGAAGGCGAGAAGCTGCCCGGTCAGAGCCGCCGCCCGCCCGGCCGTCTGGACGATGGCGTCGGCGAAGCGGATCCTCTTGGCCTCCGCGATCCCGGGCCTTCGCAATATGTCCGCCGAGCCCTGAATGACGGTCAGGAGGTTGTTGAAATCATGCGCGATTCCGCCCGTGAGCTGGCCCAGCGCCTGCATCTTCTGGGCCTGGCGCAGCTGCTCTTCGGCATGGGCGCGCTCCTCGACCTGGACCTGGAGCTCGGCATAAGCGTCGCTCAGCGCCCCGGCGCGGTCCTCCAGCTCCCGGTTGGCCCGCCGCAAGGCGGTGTGGGCGATCCCGAGCACCAGGACGACGAGGGTCGCCATCAGCACCAGCAGCCCGATATAGCCGTAGCGCGTCAGCCGCCTCGAAAGCGGTTCCTGGACCGCGCCCAGATAGACGGTTCCGATCCGCTCCCCGCCGCGCACCACCGGCACCGCCGCCTCGACGTCGTTGCGGCTCGAGGGGGGCGTGCCGAGCGTTCGCGGCAGCGAGCCGGGCCGCCGCTCGTAGCCCGCGAACAGAGCCTTCTCCGGCGTGTAGATGCCGGCGGCGTTGATCTGCGGATCGACGCGAAGCGCGTCGACCGCCTCCTGGGCGGTGGCGGCGTCGCCGAAGTCCAGGGCCGCGGTGACGCTTGCGGCGAGGATGTCCGCCTGGACGCTGGCTTCGCGGAATTTCTGCTCGCGATAGGCGCCCTCGTTCTGGAAGATGACTCCAAGGCCGATGGCGAGCAGCAGGAGCGCCATCACGCCCGCGGCGATGGGAACGTTGGGCCAGCGGCCGGCGAAGCGCGGCATCAGCGGCGCTGCCTTACGCTCAGCGCGATTCCGAGCAGGCGCGAGCTGATCCCCACTCCGCTTCTCGCCGCCTGGGCCTCGTCGATGTTGAACCGCACCCGCCCCTGGTGGATGACGAAATGGATCATCCCGCCCTGCGCGGCGGCGCCGGCGTCGGTCACCGTGAGCACCGGCTTGCCCTGCAAGCCCTGGAGCATCGCCGCGGAGCCCTGGACGAAGGCGACGTGGCAGCCGCCCGCCTGCCCCGCCGCGGTGAGGCGGCGCACCTGGAGCGGGTGGCCGTCGACCTGCTGGCCGCGCGCGGCCTCGTCGATCAGCCGGCCGAACGGATCGCCGCCGAGGATGCAGATGTGGAGCGGGGCCCCCGGTCTCGGGCGCGCGGCGGCGGGCCAGGCGACATAGGCCGGGAACTTGGTCAGGAAGGCCGCCTTGACGGCGACGTCGCTCGGCGGCGCCGCCGCGGAAGCGGGCAAGGCGGTCAGCGCCGCCGCCGCCGCCGCCGCCGGGAGGAGGCGCGGCAGCCGGTTCGGCTTCCGGGCGGGTCGCCGCGCCATCAGAAGCGCAGCCGAGTGCCGATATAGACGCTGCGCTCGATTCGCTGCCCGCGTTGGGGATCGTTGCTCTCGAGGTGGGAATCGTGGAGCAGGTTGTTGCCCGCGGCATAGAGTTCCAGCAGCCTCGACACCCGCCAGGCCAGCCGCGCGTCGGCCTCGACATAGCCGCCCATGCCGCTCGCCCCCAGATCGTCGACTCCGCGCAACCCGAGATCGAGCTGGAGACGGTCGGTCAGGTCGATCTGCGAGCGGGCGATGATCTGAAAGTCCGGATCGGCTCCGAGCGAGGCCCGGTTGGCGAGGTCCACCGCCCCGTTCTTGAGCCTGAAATCCTTGTCGAGGGCGGCGACTCCCAGGCTCGCGCGCCAGCGGCTCGAAAGCTGGTGCGTGAGCCAGGCTTCGGCGCCGTAGGTGCTGCCCTTCAGGCCGTTCTGAAGGCGGATCGGGAGCGGGTTGCCGGTGAACTCCGTCGTGCGGATGTCGTCGTAGAGATTGTAGAAGAGCGAGACCGACAGCGTCGTCGCCGGTCCCGGCTGGCCGCGATAGCCCGCTTCGAAGGCGATGAGCTTCTCGCTCTTGAAATTCGTCGCCTCGGCGAGGAGCGGAAGGAAGACGAGCTGGCGATCGATCCTCGAGGGCGTCCGCACCGCACGCGAGACCGAGCCCCACAAGGTGGCGCGCTCGCTCGGGCGCCAGGCCAGGCGCAAATTGGGAAGGAACTGGACTCCGCTGAACGAGGAACGTTCGAGCTTCAATCCGGCGATGACGTCGAGCTTCTCGGTGACCGCGATCCGGTCTTGAGCGAAGGCGTTCAGGATCCACAGCCGCCGGCTCTGAGGATCGAGGTGGAAGCCGTTGAGATTGTTTATGAACTTATCCCGGGTGGTGCGAATGCCGCCGCCCAGCACGAAATCGTGGGCGCCCCTGCGGCTGTTGAGCTGGGCCTCGACGTCGAATGTCTCCAGAGCGTCGGTGACGAGGATGAACTGGCGCCGGTAATCGTCATAATAAGCCTGGACCTGGACCTTGTCCCGCTCGCCGAGGCTTCGGGTCCAGCGGGCGAGCAGATTGTGGCCGCGGTCGCCGTCGCCCGGAAGCAGATCGACGTCGGTGTTGAAGATGTCGCCCTGGACCGTGACATGATCGGCGTCCCCGCCGAAATCCGCCCGGAACCCGGCCTGCCAGCCGGTGATCGCGTCCTTGTTGTCGGGCGCCGCCCCCGCCGGCATGTTCTCGCGGTCGAGCCCGTTCGCATAGATCCGGACGGCGCCGGAGCCGCCGAGGCTCGCTCCGTAGCGCAGGGCGAGGGTGCGCTCGTTCGGTCCCGCCGTCCCGCGCACCAGCCCGCCCTTGGTTTCGCGGGCATCGCGGGTGGCGACGCTGACCACGCCGTTTACGGCATTGGGGCCGTAGAGCGTCCCCCCCGGGCCGCTGATCACCTCGATCTGCTCGATGTCCTCGAGCAGGGGCGAGTGGAGCTCCCAAAGCACGCCCGAGTTGAGGGTCGTGTAGGCGCTTCGCCCGTCGATCAGGAGGAGCAGCTTGTTGGAGCTCTCCGCGCCGTTGAAGCCGCGCGAGGTGACCGCATATTGCCGGGCGTCGAGCTGCTGCACCTGGAGGTTGGGCGCGAGACGGAGCGCTTCGGGAAGCGAGGTCGCCGCCGAACGCACGATGTCGTTGCCGGTGATGACGAAGATCGAGGTCGGCGCCCGGCTGATCGGCTCCAATTGCTTGGAGGCGGAGCGGACCTCGATCTGCGCCAGCTGCTCGATCGAGAGATCGCGCAGCTCTTCCACAGTCTCCGCCTGGGCTGGCTCGGCCTCGGTCGCCTCGGCCTGGGCTGGCTCGGCCCGGGCCGCGGCGTCCTGGGCGAGCACGGGCTGGGGGGCGAGCGCGAGCAGGGCCGCGCCGGCGGCGAGGCCGGCGGCACGCTTCGGCTTCATGTGGTTGCGTACCAACGAAAATCCCCCCCGCCGCTCTCTCCCCCGTGGCGGCCCCTAGGTCAAGTACGCCGCTCAGGGAGTGGGCGGTTTTCGGTGGATTTCTTCAGGAGCGTCCGCGACCAGAGCGAGCATCGCCGTCCAGGCGGCGACGTTCTGCCGCAGCTGCGCGGGATCGACCTTGTCGAGCGTGTCGTCCGGGGTGTGATGATAGTCGAAATAGCGGGTGCCGTCCTGCTGCAGGTCGATCCCGGCCACGCCCGAGCGGATCCACGCCCCCAGGTCCGCGCCCGCCGTGGCCGCGGCGTCGTTCGACCTTGCGATCCCGAGCGGGGCGAGGGTCGCCGCGATCCGGTCGGAAAGCGCGGCATTGGCCGGGGCGAAGCCCGGATCCATCCGCCAGATGCGGTCGGCGCCGAAGTCGGATTCGGAAACGAAGACGATCTTCTCGTCCTTGTGCGCCTCGCGATAGGCGCGGCTTCCGAAGCCGCCCACTTCCTCGCTTCCGAACCAGACCACCCGGATCGTCCGCCGCGGCCGGCCCGCCGCCATGACCCGCCTGGCCGCGGCCGCGGTGATCGCGACTCCGGCGGCATTGTCGAACGCCCCGGTGCCGAGGTCCCAGCTGTCGAGATGGCCGCCTACGAGGACGATCCCGGCGTCGGGATCGGATCCGCGCACTTCGGCAACGACGTTGCCCGACTGCCGCATGCCCAGGTTCCGGGGCGTGAGGAGAAGCCGCATCGTCACCGGCTTGCCGCGCTTCAGTATCCTCTGCAGCTGCTCCGCGTCGGGAAGCGACAAAGCGGCCGCGGGGATCGGCTTCACGCCCTCGGCCCAGGTCTGAACGCCGGTATGCGGGTTGCGGTGATAATCGGTGCCGATCGAGCGGATGACGATCGCCGCCGCGCCCTTGCGGCTCGCCACCGACGGCCCGGTGCGGCGTGCGGCGCCGAAATAGCCGTATTGGGATCCGTCCTGAGTCCGGGTCATGGCGTGGCTCACGAAGACGATCTTGCCGCGCACGCTGGCGTCGCT
>DASVTA010000109.1:0-3508 GCA_036387815.1 Allosphingosinicella sp. | reverse complement strand
TCGATCCCGACATCGCGGCCAAGCTGTGCGCACTCGGAGCCACCCCGGTGCCCGTCGTGCTCGGCCGAACCAGCCTCGATCCGATCGCCACCTGGCGCAGCGGCCGGGCGCTTCGGGCGCTGGTGCGCGAAATCGCGCCCGACGTGATGATCGCCTACACGATCAAGCCGGTCGTGCTCGGAGCGGCGGCGGCGCGGGCGGCGGGGGTGAAGTGCTTCGCGGCGATGATCACCGGAATGGGCTATCCCTTCCTGGGCGGGCTTCATCCCAAGAGGGTCGCGATCCGCCTCGCCGCGATGTTCATGTACCGGCGCGCGCTCGCCGCCTCTCAGCTCGTCATCTTCCAGAATGAGGACGACCGAAGCGACTTCCGCCGCCTCCGGCTGCTCGCCCCCGACAAGCCGAGCGTCATCGTCAACGGCTCCGGAGTGGATCTCACGCTCTTCGAGCCGAAGCCGGTGCCGGAGGAAGTCTCGTTCCTGATGATCGCGCGCTTCCTTCGCGACAAGGGGATCACGGAGTTCGGAGCGGCGGCGGCTCGGCTGAAGGCCGAATTCCCGAAGGTGCGGATCGCCCTTGCCGGCTGGCTCGACGAATCCCCCGATTCGATCAGCCGGGCCGAGCTCGACTCGATCCTGGCGAGCGGAGTGGAGGATCTCGGCAAGCTGACGGACGTCCGGCCCGCGATCGCCGCGTCCAGCGTCTACGTCCTCCCCTCCTACCGCGAGGGAACGCCGCGGACGGTGCTGGAGGCGATGGCGATCGGCCGGGCGGTGATCACCACCGACGCCCCGGGGTGCCGCGGCACCGTGGTCGAAGGGGAGAACGGCTTCCTGGTGCCGGTCGGCGATGCGGACGCGCTTCATGCGGCGATGCGCAGGTTCCTGGAGGCGCCGGAGCTTGCGCGCGCCATGGGCGAGGCGTCGCTTCGGCTCGTCCGGGAGAAGTTCGACGTGAACAAGGTGAACGCGACGATCCTGGAGCGGACGGGGCTTTAGGCCGACTCGTCACCCCGGCGAAAGCCGGGGCCTCAGGGGGACCCGCCGAGCCTTCTAGTCCTGAGGTCCCGGCATTCGCCGAGATGACGGGTCAGGCCAGTGGAAGCTCCAGCTCCATCGGCCGCGCCGCCCGCTCCTCCTCGCCAAGGCCCGAAAGCCCCAGGCCCAGCAGGCGGATGCTCTTCACCGGGGGCAGGAGGCCCTGCAGCAGCTGCGCGCCGATCTCCAGGAACTCGGCCTCCCCGCCCACCGCCCGGCCGAGCGAGCGGGCTCGGGTGACGATCTGGAAATCGGAATATTTCACCTTGAGGTTGACCGTCCGGCCCGAAAGCCCCTTCCCCACCACCCGCCTGGTCCAGACGTGGCGGCCGATCCGCTCGAGCTCGGACAGAAGCGCCTCCGGATCGCTCAGATCCTCAAGGAAAGTGTCCTCCGCGCTGACCGACTTGTAGGGCCGGTCCGCCTTGACCTGCCGGTTGCAGATTCCTCGGGCGAGGTCGTGATAATAACGTGCGCTCGATCCGAAATGGGCGGCGAGGAACTCGAGGCTCCGGGCCTTCAGGTCGGCCCCGGTCTCGATCCCCAGCCGGGCCATCTTCTCGGCGGTCTTGGGCCCGACGCCGTGGAAGCGCTTGACCGGCAGCCCTTCGACGAAGGCCGGTCCTCGGCCCGGAGTGACGACGCACAGGCCGTCGGGCTTGTTCTGGTCCGAAGCCAGCTTGGCGAGGAACTTGTTGTACGAAACGCCCGCCGAGGCGGTGAGGCCCGTCTCGGCCTTGATCCGAGCCCTTATCTCCTCGGCGATGACGGTCGCGACCCCGATTCCCTTCAGATCCTCGGTGACGTCGAGATAGGCCTCGTCCAGCGAGAGCGGCTCGACGTGCGGCGTGTAATCGCGAAAGATCGCCCGGATCTGCTCGGAAACGACACGATATGCGTCGAATCGCGGCTTGACGAAAATCAGCTCCGGGCAACGGCGGCGGGCGGTGACGGCGGGCATCGCGGAGCGGATGCCCCATTTACGGGCCTCGTAGCTCGCCGCCGCGACGACTCCGCGAACGCCGCCTCCGACCGCCAGCGGCTTTCCCATCAGCTCCGGATTGTCCCGCTGCTCGACCGACGCGTAGAAGGCATCCATATCGACATGGATGATCTTGCGGATCGCCGCTGTGGCGGAGGTGTCGTTCACCCCCTGTTCCTAGCGTGTCGCGGCTGTGGGGAAAAGCGCAAAGCGCATGTCGCCCGTCATCCCGGCGAAAGCCGGAACCTCAGGCCGAACGAGGCTCCGCGGGCCTCCATGAGGCCCCGGCTTCCGCCGGGGTGACGGGAGCGATGCGCTTCGAGGTCCCGGCCTTCGCCGGGATGACGCGGCGGCGCGCCGCCTCCTCAGAACCTGAGGCTCATCCCAACCGCGGCCACGCGGGTGTCGGAGCCGCGATATTCGCGGGACGGGTCCTGCCGCCGGCGCATCTGCTCCTTCTCGGTCGTCCCGACGACGGAAAAGAGGCCTACGCCGACAGCGACATTGTCGGCGACGGAGAGGCTCCCGAAGAGCCGCGGCGCCGACGGATCCTCGGCCGGGAGCAAGTCCCGCGAATCGAGCGCGACGGTTTGTGGAACAAGGGCGCCGGCGGACCGGCCCACGGCCGCACCGGCATCGAAGCTTCTTGCCTCGCCGACCTCCCTGTTACGGTCCTGCGCCATCGCCGGCAAAGCCAGGACCGTCATCATCCCCGTTACGGCGAGCCCGGCATATCCTCTCATAGCGGGCTCCGTCTTTTGTGCTGTTGCCCCATATAGCGCGCGAATATGCCGGGTGGTTCCGGGTCTGTCACTACTCGGATTTGCCTCCCTGTGCGCAGCACGGGGAGGGGGACCCTGCGAAGCATGGTGGAGGGGGCATTCGCACACGCCTGCGCCAATACCCCTCCACCACCCTTCGGGTGGTCCCCCTCCCCATCTGCGATGGGGACGCAAAGTCGGAAAAGCGTGCCGTTCTGGGCCTTTCGGCGCCGTCGGGTCAGGCAGGCATGGCCTCCGGGCCGCCGCGCGGGTAAGCAGATGACGATGCGCAGGGGCAAAAATTGCGGGCTGCTGATCGCCGGCGGCGGAGTCGCCGGGTGCTTCGCCGCGCTCGCCATGGCGCGCCTGAGGCCGGAAACGGCGATGCTCCTGGTCGGCGAAGAGGTGCGATTCGGCGGCGGCAGCGCGATGCTCGTGCTCGACGCGGGGCTGTCGGCGGAGGCGCGCGACCTGCTCGGCCGGGTCGTCGCCCGAAGCTGGGACGCCTGCTACGTCGCACTGCCCTCGCGAAGCCGAAAGCTCAAGCTCGGCTGCCACCTCGTCACCACCGAGGCGATCCACGAGGCCGTCGCCGACGCGCTTCCCGACAAATGCGCCCGGACGGCCAAGGTGGTCGCGATCCGCGACGACAGCCTGCTTTTGCCGGGCGGCGAATCGATCGCGGGCACCGGCGCCCTCGACGCGCGCGGCTGGGCCCACCAGACCAC
>DASVTA010000108.1:0-2678 GCA_036387815.1 Allosphingosinicella sp. | reverse complement strand
CCGGCGCTGCTTCGCCACCGCCTGATCCTTTCCCCCGCCGCGGAGATCAACGGCCGGGTGGTGGAGGACGTGGTCACCGACATCGTCGAATCGATCGAGGCGCCGCGTTGATCTATCCGACCCGAGCGGCGGTGATGGCGGCGGCGGCGGGAGTCCCGTTCACCTTCGCCGTCGCCGCCCTTATGCCGGAGCGGTGGTATGCCGGAATGGCCTGGCCGCTGGCGGTGCTTCTGCTGACGCTCGCCGACGCGCTGACCGCGGCCCGCCACGGCGAGGCGGCGCTGGAGGTCCCGGCCACCGCCTATGTCGGGGCGGAGGTGCAGGCGGTCGCGTCGGTCACCGTCAGGGGCGGGACGCTTCCCGCGCGGGCCGAGGTCGCCCTGGCGGCCAACGCTTTGCTTTCGGCGGAGGACGACGGACGGATCTGGATCGAGCTGGAGGAGGGCAAAGGCGCCGGCTTCCTGCCGCTCGTCATGAACCGCCGCGGCACAGGCCGGCTCGAGCAATTGTGGCTGCGCTGGCGAGGGCCGCTCGGCCTCGCCTGGGTGCAGACGCGGACCGATCTTGATTCCGGGATCCTGATTCTGCCCGACGTTCGGCCGGTGCAGGAGCGGGGCGCGCAGGTCTTCCAGCGGCACGCGCTCCAGGGCCTGATCGCCCAGATCAACCGCGGCGACGGCACCGATTTCGACGCGCTGGTCGAATATCGCTCCGGAATGGACCGGCGTGCGATCGACTGGAAGCAGTCGGCGCGGCACAGGAAGCTGCACGCCAAGGAATTTAGAAGCGAGCGCAACAACCAGATCGTCTTCGCGATCGACGGCGGCCGGCAGATGTCGGAGCCGGTCGCGGGGCTGCCGCGGGTGGACCGCGCCGTCTCGGCGATGCTGCTCACCGGCTGGGTCGCGCTCAAGCTCGGCGACAGGGTCGCTCTTCACGCCTTCGATTCGAGGCCCCGGATCGCAAGCGGGCTGATCTCCGGCTCGGCCGCCTTTCCCGAGCTCCAGCGTCTCGCCGCCAGCATCGACTATAGCGAGGAGGAGACCAATTACACTTTCGCACTGACCACCCTCGCCACCCGCCTCACCCGGCGTTCGATGATCGTCCTGTTCACCGAGTTCACCGATCTCACCTCGGCCGATTTCATGGTCCGGGCCGCGCGGCGGATGGTGGAGACCCACCTGCTGCTCGTCGTCGTCCTTCGCGACGAGGAGCTGGAGACGATCGCCGACGCCGCGCCTCGGCGGCCCGAGGACGTCACCAAAGCGGTGACGGCCGCGGCTCTCATCCGCGACCGCCGGCTCGCGCTCACCCGGCTTCAGCATCTGGGAGTGCATATCATCGAAAGCGAACATGACCGGGTCGGCGAGCGGCTCGTCGCCGGCTATATCGACCTCAAGAGGAGGAACCTGCTGTGAGCGGCCAAAGCTCGGCCCTCGTCGATTCGAAGGCGGTGGTCGTCAACGCCAGCCGCTTCCGGGCGGCGCACGAGCAGGACTGGGAGCGGCTCGACGGGCTGGTGAAGCGGATGGAGAAAGGGTCGATCCGCGATCTCGACGACGACGACATACTCGCTCTGCCACTGCTTTACAGGACCACCTTGTCCTCGCTTTCGGTCGCCCGCGACACCTCGCTCGACCGCGCTCTCGTCACCTATCTCGAGCAGCTCTCCACGCGCGCCTATTTCCAGATCTACGGCGTGCAGACGTCGGCGGCGCGCCAGCTCGGCCGTTTCTTCGCGACCGGCTGGCCGGCGGCCGTGCAGGGACTGTGGCGCGAGACCCTCGTCTGCGTTGCGCTCACCCTTGCGAGCGCCACGGTCGCCTTCCTGCTGGTGCGCTCGGATCCGAGCTGGTTCTTCGGGATCGTCCCGGAATCGCTCGCCTCGGGCCGGGATCCCACCGCCAGCGCCGAGGCGCTTCGGGCGACGCTCTACGACAAGCAGGAAGCCATGCTCGCCACCTTCGCCGCCTCTCTCTTCACCCACAACAGCCAGATCGCCATCTTCTCCTTCGCCCTCGGCTTCGCCTTCGCCGTTCCGACGATCCTCCTCATCCTCTACAACGGGCTGATGCTCGGCGCCTTCTTCGCCGTCTTCGCGGCCAAGGGACTGGCCTTCAACCTGGGCGGCTGGCTTGCCATCCACGGCACGACCGAGCTGTTCGCGATCAACATCGCCGGCGCGGCCGGGATCAGGATAGGGACCGCGATCGCCTTTCCGGGACGGGAATCGCGCATCGATTCCGCGGTCCGGGCAGGCCGGCCGGCGGCCGTCGCCATGGCGGGGACGGTGGTGATGCTCGCGGTGGCGGGACTGCTCGAGGGGATCGGGCGGCAGACGGTCGTCGACGATTCCGCCCGCTACGGGATCGGCGCCGCGATGCTGCTCGGCTGGCTCGCTTATTTCTACATGCCGCGCAGGAGAGGCGATGCGCCCGCCGTCCAGGACTGACCCGGCGGGCCCGGCGTCGATGCGGCGCCGCTTCGTCACTCCGGAGGGAGTCGACCTTCAGCTCGAGCTCGGCGCCGCCGGAGCGCGGGCCGGCGCCTTCATCCTGGATGCGACGATGATGATCGCGATCCTCATCCTTCTCACCATCGGCCTGATCATGCTCGCGATCGCGGCGCAGGGCGAATGGGTGGGCATCTTGTGGCTGCTCGGCTTCTTCGTCCTTCGC
>DASVTA010000107.1:0-5045 GCA_036387815.1 Allosphingosinicella sp. | reverse complement strand
GTCAGGCAGATGAGATTGAGCTTCTTCACTTTCCCCGCCGCCAGAGCACGCGCGACCTCACGGGCCTATCGCACCGGAACGGCAGCGCTGCAATGCCGCAAGAAGCGGGCGGACGGGCGGAGCGGTCAGTCGGGCGGAAGGCGGGACCCGGGGTGGAAAAGGTGCGTTATCGGAAGGATGTCCCGGCTTTCGCCGGGATGACGAAGCGGCCCCTTTGCGGCGGCCCCTTTGCAGAGGCAAGGGGACCGCCTAGAGGCTGACGAGAAAGCCAGGAGCAACCGAATCTCTATGAAAATCCGCTTCGCCAACGAACGTCCCGCCGGCGCCTACGCCCTCGCCCTCCCGGTCTGGAGCGAGGACATGATCGCCGATCGTCTCGCCGGCCTGGATCCCGCCACTCGATCTCTCGCCGCCCGGGCGGCCGAGGCGCAGCGGTTCGAGCGCGAAGCCGCTTCGGTCGCGGAGACGTTCGTCGCGGACGGAGACAGCGTGCGCCGGCTGCTGATCGTCGGGCTCGGCGATCGCCGCCAGGACGACAATCTGTTCGAGAAGGTGGGAGGCGCGCTTTCGGCGCGCTTGCTCGCTTCGGGCGAGACTCGCCTGGTCATCGATCTTACGGGCCTTGGTCTCGATTCCGAGGCGGCGGCGCGGATCGGCTTCGGCGCCTCAGCTCGGAGTTGGCGCTTCGATCAGTATCGAACCAAGCTCGCCAAGAAACAGAAGCCGACTCTCGAGGAAGTGGTCATCGTCGGCGGCGGCGACTCCGGCCAGGCGTGGGCGGAGCGATCGGCGCTGCTCGAGGGCATCTCCTTCACTCGCGAGCTGGTCGCCGAACCGGCCAACATCCTCTATCCCGAGACCTTCGTCGATCGCTGCCGGGCGCGGCTGGAGCCGCTCGGAGTCGAGTTCGAAGTGCTCGACGAGGCGCAGATGCGAGCGCTGGGAATGGGCGCCCTGCTCGGGGTGGCCCAAGGTTCGGTGAGGCCGCCCCGCCTGCTCGTGATGCGCTGGAACGGAGCCGCCGACGCGCGGGCGAAGCCGGTCGTCATCGTCGGCAAGGGCATCACCTTCGACACGGGCGGAATCTCGATCAAGCCGGCGGCCGGCATGGAAGCCATGAAGTGGGACATGGGCGGCGCCGGGGCCGTCGCGGGCGCGATGGCCGCGCTAGCCGGGCGCAGGGCGAAGGCGAATATCGTCGCCGTCTGCGCGCTTGCCGAGAACATGCCGGACGGCAATGCGCAGCGCCCCGGCGACGTCGTCACCAGCATGTCGGGCCAGACGGTCGAGGTCATCAACACCGACGCCGAAGGCCGGCTCGTCCTGTGCGACGCCATCACCTGGGTGCAAAGGCAGTACAGGCCGGAGGTGATCGTCGACCTTGCGACCCTGACGGGCGCGATGATCATCTCGCTCGGCCACGAATATGCGGGGCTCTTTTCGAACGACGACGGCCTTGCGGGCCAACTGACGGCGGCGGGCGCGGCCAGCGGCGACAAATTGTGGAGGATGCCGCTGGGCGATCCGTACGACAAGCTGATCGACTCTCCGATCGCCGACATGAAGAATGTCGGCCCGAGGGAGGGAGGCTCGATCACCGCCGCCATGTTCCTCCAGCGTTTCGTCGAGCCGGGAGTCAAATGGGCGCATCTCGACATCGCCGGAATGGCGTGGGCCGACAAGCCGAGCTACCTCTACGACAAGGGTCCGACCGGTTACGGAGTGGCCCTGCTCGACCGGTTCATCGCCGCGAATTACGAGTGATGATCCGTCATCCCTGCGAAAGCCGGGACCTCGGGGAGACCCGCCGTGCCTTCCTGGCCTGAGGTCCCGGCTCTCGCCGGGATGACGAGTGAATGCCGGGCCGACATCTGAATGATCGTCGACTTCTACCATCTCGCTGTCTCCCCGCTGGAGCGGGTGCTTCCGGCCGTTGCGGAGAAGGTGGTCGCCGGCGGCGGGCGCCTGCTGGTGGTGGCGGAACCCGAGCTGCTGGCCCGGCTCGACGAGCTGTTGTGGAGCTATTCGAAGGACAGCTTCCTCCCGCACGGCCGGGAGCGCGCCCAGAGCCAGCCGGTGCTTCTTTCCCCCGAGCCGCAAGCGGCGAACGGAGCGTCCAACATCGCCCTCGCCGACGGCCGCTGGCGCGACGAGGCGCTGGGGTTCGAACGCGCCTTCTACTTCTTCGACGCTGAGAGCCGCGACGGAGCGCGCGAGGCGTGGCGGGCGCTAAAGGCCCGGCCCAAAGTGGAAGCGCGCTACTGGAAGCAGGACGAGCGCGGCAAGTGGGTGCAGGGGCCGTGAAGGGACGGTCAGGGAATTGCCCTTTTCGTCCGCTCCTCCTAGAGAGCCCGCGCAACTCACCTCACATCAACGGAGCATAGAGCCGGCCATGGCGACCGAACGCACATTCTCGATCATCAAGCCCGACGCGACCCGGCGCAACCTGACCGGCGCGATCACCGCGAAGCTCGAGGAAGCGGGTCTCCGCGTCGTCGCCTCGAGGCGGATCCACATGACCCGCGAGCAGGCCGAGGGCTTCTACGGCGTTCACCGCGAGCGCCCCTTCTTCAACGATCTCGTCGAGTTCATGATCTCCGGCCCGGTGGTCGTCCAGGTTCTCGAGGGGGAGAATGCCGTCGCCCGCAATCGGGAGGTGATGGGCGCGACCAATCCGGCCAATGCCGAGGAAGGCACGATCCGCAGACTCTTCGCCGAATCGATCGAGGCGAACAGCGTTCACGGCTCCGACAGCGCGGAGAATGCGGCGATCGAAATCGACTTCTTCTTCAAGCCCGAAGAGATCGTGGGGTAAATTCCTGCCTCCCCATCGCAGATGGGGAGGGGGACCACCGAAGGTGGTGGAGGGGTGACTTGGCAAGGCCTCGTCAGACCACCCCTCCACCAGGCAAAGCCTGGTCCCCATCCCCACGGGTTTCACCCGTCGGGAGGCAAAAGATCCACATGCCCCGGCCTCAGCCGGGCGCAGAATTTGTCCAAAGTCTCCGGATAGAGCCGGTGCTCCTCCTTGAGCACCCGGTCCGCCAGCTGCTGAGCCGTCTCCCGCTCGCGCACCCGAACCTTCGCCTGGGCGAGGACGGCTCCACCGTCCAGCTCGTCGGTCACCAGATGAACCGAGCAGCCGACCCATATCTCGCCCGCCTCGAGCGCTCGCCGATGGGTGTCGAGGCCCTTGTAGGCCGGGAGCAGGGAAGGGTGGATGTTGAGGATCCGGCCCTTCCATTTGGCGATGAACTCGGCGGACAGGAGGCGCATGTAACCCGCGAGCGCAACCACCTCGACGTCGGCCTCGCGCAGCGCCAGGTCGATCAGATGGTCGAACGCCTCGCGCTCCAGGCCCTTGTGGCTGTGCGCCCAGACCGGAATTCCGAGCCGCCTCGCGACGACGAGTCCGCGCGCTTCGGGCACGTTGGACGCGACCAGGGCAAGGTCGTAGCTGCGCGCCTCGCGCCGCTTGTATTCGCTTAGCGCCACCATGTTCGTGCCGCGCCCGGAAACGAGCACGCCCACGCGGACCCGCTCAGCCATGGTGGGTCGCGGTCCAGCTTCCCCGGGCGCTCCAGCTGCCGGCGGGGCCGCCGACGGTGCAGCCCTTCCGCCCTTCCTCGACAACGCCGATTTCGAAGACAGTTTCCCCTGCTTGTTCAAGATCCTGAGAGACGCTCTTCACATGGTCTTGTGAGACCGCCAGGGCCATTCCGACTCCGCAATTGAAGGTCCGTGCCATCTCTTCCGGCTCGATATTGCCCTGCGCCTGGAGAAAGGCCATCAGCCGCGGCTGAGGCCAGGCGGCGGCGTCGACGCGGGCGTGAAGGCCTTGCGGAAGGACTCGCGGTATGTTCTCCAGCAGCCCGCCGCCGGTGATGTGGGCCATGGCGTGGATCCTGCCGGTCCGGACCAGCGGCAGAAGCGCCTTCACGTAGATTCGGGTCGGCGCCAGCAGAGCCTCGATCAGCAATATCTCCGGATCGAACAAGGCCGGCCGCTCGAGCTTCCAGCCGCGGTCCGCGGCGAGCCGGCGCACGAGCGAGAAGCCGTTGGAGTGGACGCCCGAGGAAGCGAGGCCGAGGACGGCATCGCCGGCGGCCACCTTCGCTCCGGTCAGCGCCTCGTCCCGCTCGACCGCGCCGACGCAGAAGCCGGCGAGGTCGTAATCTCCCTCGGCATACATTCCAGGCATCTCCGCCGTCTCGCCCCCGATCAGCGCGCAGCCGGCCTGGCGGCAGCCTTCCGCGATGGACGCGATCACCCGCTCCGCGACTTCGCCGTCGAGACGCCCGGTGGCGAAATAGTCGAGGAAGAAGAGGGGCTCGGCGCCCTGCACGATCAGATCGTTGGCGCACATCGCCACGAGATCGATGCCGACGCCGTCGTGACGGCCCGAACCGATGGCGAGCTTCAGCTTGGTGCCGACTCCGTCATTGGCGGCGACCAGCAGGGGGTCGCGATAGCCGGCCGCCTTGAGATCGAAGAACCCGCCGAACCCGCCCAGCGAGGCGTCGGCGCCGCTCCGCGCAGTCGATCTGGCGAGCGGCCCGATGGCCTTCACCAGGGCATTGCCCGCGGCGATCGAGACGCCGGCCTTGGCATAGGTATAGGGTTGTTCGTCGCTCAAGGGCCTGGCCTGTCCTTCGATACGGGCCCTCGACAAGCTCGGTCCCTACTCAGGATGAGCGAATGAGAGCTTTCCGCTCATCCTGAGTAGCCGGTGAGCTTGGCGAACCGGCGTATCGAAGGACCGCTAGCCACATCGCGCTTGGATTTCCACGCCCAACTCGCCAAAAGGCGGGCGTGAAGCTGCCCCGCCGTCCGTCCCTGCTGCTCGTCGCTCTCCTCGGCTCACTGTTCGTGGGCCGGGCGGTCTGGGCGCAGCTGGAGGGGGCCGACCGGGGCGTGCCGCCGGTCGACAGCGCGAGCACGTTCGAAATCACGGGAATCGAGGTCGACGTCAGCGCCGAGACGGCCGGCAAGGCCCGCGAAGAGGGGTGGAGGCAGGCGCAGCAGAAAGGCTGGAAGGCGCTGTG
>DASVTA010000106.1:0-1980 GCA_036387815.1 Allosphingosinicella sp. | reverse complement strand
CCACAGCGAGTTCTGGCGCTTCACCCGCCGCTCGGTGCCGCGCGGAGTGGCGGTCGGGCTCATGGTCGGGATATTCATCATGATCCCCGGGCTTCAGATCATCGGATCCGCTTTGCTGTGCATCCCGTGCCGCGGCAACATCCCGGTGGCGGCGCTGATGACCTTCCTGTCCAACCCCTTCACCACCCCCTTCTTCCTCGCCGCCTCCTATTTCCTCGGGGATTCCCTTGGCCTCGGCGGCCACAAGGGCGTGCCCGGCCGGGACGCGACGATCTCGGACTGGTTCGCCTGGCTGTTCTCCGACGCGGCGCTCGCAACGGTCAGCGGGCTCTTCATCATCGCCGTGCTGAGCGCGGTGGTGGGTTATTTCGCCTCGATCCTGATCTGGCGCTGGTGGACGGCCCGCAAATGGCGCCGGAGAGCCAGGAGCGGCGCGGCCTGAAGCGCGCTCGCCGCGGCGTCTTGAACGTGTCGCCCGGCCAGACGCTCCGACTGCCGCCCGATCCGCGGGTCCGTATCCGGCAGGGGCCGCCGCCCTTGACCTGAGGGAGCGAAGCGAAGGAAGGGTCGGTCCATGTCGACCGCTTACCCTTCCGCGCCCGCCGGCCGGCCGAGCCGCGGCGCAGCGATGCTCGCAGTGCTTGCCGCCGCCGCCGTTTCCGCGGCCCTTCTGCTGTGGGCGCTGGACAATCCCGTCTTCGCCGCCGCCTTCTTCGCCGGAGTGCTGGCCCTCGGCCTGCCCCTGCTGTTCGTCGGTCCGCGCGCGGCCGCCGTTGCCGAGCCGGTGGAGCGGGGCGCCGATCTCGGCCTCGTCCGGGCCGGCCTCGAAGCTTCGCCCGATGCGGTGGCGGTAACCGATTCGAGCGGCGCTCTGCTCGCCGCGAACAGCCGCTACGAAAGCTGGTTCGGGATCCGCCCGCCGCTCGACCTGCCGTTCGGCGACGCTCTGCGCGCCACTCTCGCCTCCGCTTCCCGCGAGGGTCGGGCCGAAGCCTCGGAGCTGGAGTCGGGGGACCATCGGCTCACCGCTTTCATCCGCAGCGCCGGGCATGGCGACGACGCCCTGATCTGGCGGTTCGTCCGCGGCGGCGAGAAGGATGCCGCCGCGGAGGCGCGCGACTTGCTCGGCGGCGAGGTCGGGAACCGGATCGCCCAGGCCGGCCTGATGGCGGCGCTCACGGCGGCCGACGGCCGGATACTGGAGGCGAACGCCGCCTTTCAAGCCCGCGCCGGCGGGGAAGCCGAAGTCCCGCCGGGGACGCCGCTGGTCGACCTGCTGGTGATGAGCGAGCAGCACCAGTTCCACTTCGCCCGCGAAGGCAAGGCCGGCGGAGCGCTTCGGATCCTGCAGGTGCCGCTCGCCGAGGAGGAAGGCGGTCCGAGCCTGTTCCTGCTGCTGGACGAGCTTGGCGGAGTGGGCGGCGATTCCGCGCACAACATCAACGCCCTGCTCGAGATCCTTCCGCTCGGTCTGGCCCTCGCCGACCGCGATGGGCGCTTCGTCTATCTGAACGCCGCCTTCCGCCGCGCCGCCGGGGTCTCGCGGACCGCGATGCCGACCTGGCCGAGCGACCTCGTCGTCGACGAGGACAAGGCCGCCGTCGCCGATTCGATCCGGCGTTTCGCCCGCGGCGCTTCGCTTTCCGGGGACGTCGCGGTGCGCCTCAAGGCCAAGCCCGACGATCCGGTGGCGCTGACGGTGGCGGGCGCGCGCGGGCTCGGCGAGGCCGCGGTCCTGCTTTCGCTCAAGGACAATAGCGAGGAGGACAGGCTCAAGCGTCAGGTGGCGCAGGCGACCAAGATGCAGGCGGTCGGCCAGCTCGCCGGCGGCGTCGCCCACGATTTCAACAATATCCTGACCGCGATCATCGGCCATTGCGACCTCATGCTGATGCGCCATGCCCCCGGCGACAGCGATTATGACGACATCCAGCAGATCCGCTCCAATTCGAACCGGGCCGCCAGCCTGACCCGGCAGCT
>DASVTA010000105.1:0-3189 GCA_036387815.1 Allosphingosinicella sp. | reverse complement strand
CGGCGGAATGGCGCATCGTCTCCCAGTCGGAGCGGCTGCCCATGATGATCCCGACCTCGGCCATCCTCGTTCCTCTATCGGTGCGGAGGCGGCGAGGCCAGAGCTTCGTTTTTGCTTAACCAGATCGCGCTATGCAGGCTTTCATGTCCAAGCACGCTTCCGATTTCGCCGGCCTGCCGGTCGACCTCTCCGCCGAGAATGCGCTTCTGCGCGACGCTCTGGTAGAAGCCCAGAAGCGGATCGGGGAGCTCGAGCAGCGCTCCGAGAGCGACGGCCTGACGCCGCTGCCCACGGCCCTTCGCTTCCGCTCCGAGCTCGAACGGGTGATCGGCCTCGCCGAACGCCACGGCACCACCGCGGCGGTGGTCGGCATCGAGGTCACCAATCTCGCCGCGATCGAGGAGCGCCACGGCCATTTCGCCGTCGACGCCGCCCTGGTCCACGTGGCTCGCCTGCTCTGCGGGCTCATCCGCTCCACCGACATCCTCGCCCGCACCGGGGAGGCGCGGTTCGACCTCATCCTGGATCATCTCGATCACAACAGCGCGATCGACACTGGCGACAGGCTCGCCCGCTGCATCGCCGAGAATCCACTCGACCTGGGTCACGCCCGGGTGAAGCTCGAATCCGCCGTCGCCACCACGGGGATCATGCCCGGCGACAAGCTAGCCGACGTGCTGGCAAGGGCCGAGCGCAATCAGGCGCTTGCTCGGGCGGAGGGGTAGGGCTCTCGTCGCCCCGGCGAAAGCCGGGGCCTCAGCGCGAAAAAACACCGCATTCTTCACCCCACCAGGTCCCGGCTTTCGCCGGGATGACGTGCGCGCCTATCTCTCGCTCAGATAATAATGATCCGTCGCCGCAAGCCCCTCGTCCAGCTCGTAGACGATCGGCTGTCCGGTCGGGATCTCCAGCCCGCTAATCTCGTCGTCCGGAATGGCCGAGAGGTGCTTGACCAGCGCCCTCAGGGAATTGCCGTGGGCCGAGATCAGCACCCTCTGCCCCTCGCGGAGCGCAGGCGCGATCCGCGCCTCCCAATAAGGCAGCACCCGCTCGATCGTGTCCTTCAGGCTTTCCGACCGGGGAATCCGGATCCCGGCATAGCGACGGTCGGCGGCCAGATCGTAGGGGCTGTCCGGCTCCATCGGCGGCGGCGGGATGTCGAACGAGCGCCTCCAGATGCGGACCTGCTCGTCGCCGTGCTTCGCCGCCGTCTCCGCCTTGTTGAGCCCGGTGAGGCCGCCATAATGGCGCTCGTTCAGATGCCAGTCCTTCTCCACCGGAAGCCACAGCCGCCCCATCGCCTCGAGCGCCAGGTCGAGCGTCTTGATCGCCCGCGTCTGGAGACTGGTGAAGCAGTGGTCGAAATCGAGCCCCTTCGCCGCCATCAGCTCGCCGGCGAGCCGGGCCTCCTGCACGCCTTTCTCGGTGACGTCGACGTCCCACCAGCCGGTGAAGCGGTTCTCCAGGTTCCAGGCCGACTGGCCATGGCGGATCAAGACGAGGGTGGGCATGGGTCTTCTGAATCTCCGTTCGGGCTACCCTGATCCGTCAATGCGAGGAGCGAAGCGACGAAGCAATCCAGGGACGGGTGCCTGAGCCGCTGGATTGCTTCGCTTCGCTCGCAATGAGGGACCGGGCTCCTACCGCTTTTTCGTAGGCAGATCGCCGATGATGGCGTGAAGCGCGTCGAGGCAGGATCGGCCGAGGTGGGCGCTCCGCTCCGGGGACCAGCCCCGCTCCGGGTCCGGAAGGTCGTCATTGTCCTTGAAAGGCATCTCGAGGGTCATCGACACGGCGCCGAAGCGTTCGGCGAGCTGGGAGGTCGACATCGACATGTTCGCCCGTCCGGGCTTCGACACTTCATAGCCTTTGCGAGTCTGGAAATCGGGCGAGAATCGGACAAGCTCCTCGCTGAAGCGGTCGAACAGCTTCTGCTGGGCAGGGTTCCAGCTCGGTATCCCCTCGAACCCCGCCATGAAGTTGGCGGGGATCGCCTCGTCGCCGTGCACGTCCATCGCGAAATCGACTCCGGTCCGATCCATCTCGTTCCTGACGCACAGCACTTCAGGGCTTCGCTGGGGGCTGGGATCGTGCCATTCGCGATTGAGATTGGTGCCGGCGGCGTTGGTCCGCAGGTGGCCGCGGCGCGAGCCGTCGGGATTCATGTTGGGGACAATGTGGAAGGTCGCTTTCTCCAGCAGTCGGCGGGCGATCGGATCGGCCTCGTCCAGCAGCCGCTCGAGAGCGCCTTCCATCCACCATTCCGCCATCGTCTCGCCCGGGTGCTGGCGCGCGAAGAGCCAGACCTGGACCGGGCCGTCGCCGAGCCGGAGATAATCCATTTCCTGGCCGTCGAGAGTCTGGCCGAGCGAGCGATGCTCCACCGCCGGATGTGCCGCGACGGAGGCGATGAGATCGTGGTGCCGCTCCATCGTATAAGGCGCGAAATAGGCGAACCAGACGCTGTTCGACGGCGGCGTCAGCCGGATGATGAGGGTTCCGCCTTCATAGCTTGTGTCGACCCTGCGCCACTCCTCCCGGTCGAGCGACATGCAGGCGCGGTAGTTCTGCCAGCCCAGCGGATAGGCGGCTCCGGCGCAATTGACGATTCGAAGCTCCACCGGCTTGCCGGCGCCGCCGGTCAGCCGGAAATAGAACCATTGGTAGAAATCGGAACCGTGATCCTTGACGATTTCGAGGTCGGCCCGGTTATCTGAGATGGCGACGGTACGGATGTTGCCGCTGTCGAAGGCGCTTGTAACGGATAGGGTCATCGGACCCTGATAGTGCGGCCCGACTCCCCGGGGAAGTCCCGAAACAGGGCTTCGGCGAGCCGCTCGACGGCGGCCGTCCGGGCCGCTCCCGAACTGCCGGTGGGAGCTTCGCCGACGGCCCGGCCTTCCCAGAAGACGGTTCCGTCCGAGCGGCGCCGGATGGCGACTTCGAGAAGGCTGGCGGTGACGTTCGCTGAGGTGCCCTCGGGCGCCGCCCCGGTGACTCCGCGGCCGATCCGCGCCGCGCTCATCGCCGCGATCGCCTCGCGGCTGCCCTGCTCGAGGTCGATCAGCGCGATCTGCTCCGATCCGGTCGAGGTCGGTACGACGGTCCAGCCGAGGCGGCTCAGCTGGCGGCCGACCGCGGCCGCGTAGGCGGGGAATTCGGGCCGGTTGGCATCCGCCTTGTCGAACG
>DASVTA010000104.1:0-16561 GCA_036387815.1 Allosphingosinicella sp. | reverse complement strand
TCGGAGCGCCCGCTCTTGCGCGCCACGATCGCCGCCGCGGCGATTCGGAGGCGCTGCGAGCGGATCGACGGATCGTCGAGAAGCGGCGCGAGAGCGGCGGCGCCCTCCTTCGCCTTGCCCCGGGCGAGGAGCAGCAGCGGCCGGTGCTCCGAGGCGTATGTGGAAGTCAGCGCGTTGCCCGAAGCCCCCTGGAGCAAGGCCAGCGGATCCCCTTTGCCGCTCCCCTGGGCGAGCCAGGCGCGCAGGAGCGGAGTCATGAACGAGAAGACCTCGTCCTGCTCCAGCCGCTCGATCTGCGCTCCGGCCTCCTTCCACTGCTTCGAGCGGAACGCGTCGCCGATCAGCAGCAGCCGTCCGTCCGGCGCAAGCTTGCCCGAAGAGTCCAGCACCCGCGCCGCCTGGAGCGCCAGGGTGCGGTCCCCGGCGGCGATGGCCTGGGACAATGCCCGGGCGGCGAGCACTTCGTTCTGCGGCGCAAGCGCAAGCGCGGCTGCGTAGTTGCCGGCCGCCTGCTCGACCGAGCCGGCGCTGTCGGCGGCGCGGGCCCGGACATAGGCCGCGAGCGCCGAAGCGTCCTCGACCGAAGCCACGGCGGGAACCGCAGGGAGAAGAAGGGCGAGGAACAGCCCCGTCATCCCGGCGAAAGCCGGGATCCCAGGGCGTGAGAGGCGCCGGCGCTTTTCACCCCACGAGACCCCGGCTTTCGCCGGGGTGACGAGGGGGATTCGTTCACCCCGCGAGGCCCCGGCTTTCGCCGGGGTGAAGGGCTTGTCACATGTTGGGATAATTGGGTCCTCCTCCGCCTTCGGGGACGACCCAGTTGATGTTCTGGGTCGGGTCCTTGATGTCGCAGGTCTTGCAGTGGACGCAATTCTGGGCGTTGATCTGGAGTCGCGGTCCCGCAGCCTCCTCGACATATTCGTAGACGCCCGCCGGGCAGTAGCGCTGCTCCGGGCCGTCGTAGAGGGGCAGGTTGACCTCGGTCGGGATCGAGGGATCCTTCAGGGTCAGGTGGACCGGCTGGTCCTCCTCGTGATTGGTGTTGGAGATGAACACCGAGGAGAGCTTGTCGAAGCTGATCACCCCGTCGGGCTTCGGGTAGTCGATCGGCCTGACCATGTCCTTGCGGTAAAGCGACTCGTTGTCCGGATGGTGCTTCAGGCTGAACGGAAGGCCGATCCTCAGGTAGCGCATCCACATGTCGGCGCCGGCGAGCACGGTTCCGGCCGTTCCGCCGAACTTCGCGACGAAGGGCTCGACGTTGCGAACCATCTTGAGCTCGGTCGCTATCCAGCTGCTCCGAAGCGATTCTTCATAAGTGGTCAGCTCGTCTCCGCTCCGCTCGGCCGCGATCGCGGCGAAAGCGGCTTCGGCCGCGAGCATCCCGGACTTCATCGCCGTGTGGCTGCCCTTGATCCTGGGAACGTTCACGAAGCCCGCGGCGCAGCCGATCAGCGCACCGCCCGGGAAGGAGAGCTTCGGCACCGACTGCCAGCCGCCTTCGTTGATGACCCGGGCGCCGTAGGAGACGCGGCGGCCGCCCTCCAGCATTTCGCGGATCGCCGGATGCTGCTTCCAGCGCTGGAATTCCTCGAACGGGGAGAGGTGCGGGTTGCGGTAGTTGAGAGCGACCACGAAGCCGAGGGCGACCTGGTTGTTCGCCTGATGATAGATGAAGCCGCCGCCCCAGGCGCTGTCGTCGAGCGGCCAGCCCTGGGTGTGGATGACCTTGCCCGCCACATGCCTGCCGGGCTCGATGTCCCACAATTCCTTGAGCCCGATCCCGTAGACCTGGGGCTGGCAGTCGCGCTCGAGGTCGAAATTGCGCTTGAGCTGCTTGGTGAGGTGGCCGCGGGCCCCTTCCGCGAAGAAGGTGTAGCGGCCGTGAAGCTCCATCCCCGGCTGGTAGTCGGGCTTTCGGGTGCCGTCGCGGGCGATCCCCATGTCCCCGGTGGCGACGCCCTTCACCGAGCCGTCCTCGTTGAACAGGACTTCCGCCGCGGCGAAACCCGGGAATATCTCGACGCCGAGCGCTTCCGCCTGCCCCGCCAGCCAGCGGCAGAAATTGCCGAGCGAGCCCGTGTACGTGCCCTTGTTGTTCATGAAGGGCGGCATCATCAGATGCGGAAGCGAATATTTGCGGCCTTGCGTGAGCACCCAGTGATGGTTCTCGACCACCGGCACGGTGAGCGGGCTGTCCAGCTCGCGCCAGTTGGGAAGCAGCTCTTCGAGGGCCCGGGGATCCATGACCGCGCCGGAAAGGATGTGGGCTCCGACTTCGGAGCCCTTCTCGAGGATGCAGACGCTGAGCTCGCGGCCGGCTTCCCCGGCAAGCTGCTTGAGGCGGATGCCGGCGGCGAGGCCGGAGGGCCCGGCGCCGACGATCACCACGTCATAAGGCATCGACTCGCGTTCGGACATCAAGGCGCTCCTGCCAGGGCTTCACCTGCAACTCACGTCGTCGCAGGCAGCCAACGTCTGGCAGATAGATAGAGATTTTGAGGTTGACCAGCCCGTGCAGTGGGGACTCCATGGCCGGGTGGAGCGGGGAAACGATGCATTCTCACCGGCGGCCGCCGAAAGCGCGCTGTCCTGGTGGACCGAGGCGGGAGTCGACACGCTCGTCGACGAGGCTCCGCGCGACTGGCTTCGCCCGAAGCCGGTCGAGGGTCCGAAGCCTGCTCCGGCGGCCGCCGAATCGGCCGACGAGATCCTTCCCGGCCAGCTCGACCTCTTCCAGGCGTGGCTCGCTTCCTCCGACCGCCTCGCCTTCGCCTCGCCCTCGGCACCCCGGATCTGCCCGGCCGGCGACCCGGCTTCGGGGCTGATGGTCCTGGCCGACATGCCCAGCGGCGAGGATTGCACGGCCGGAACCTTAATCAGCGGAGAAGCCGGCCGATTGTTCGACCGGATGCTCGCCGCCATCGGCCGGGACCGGAGCTCCATCTATCTTGCCGCGCTCTCCTGCATCCGCTCCCCCTCGGGGCAGCTCAACAGCGAATCGATGAAGAGCTGCGCCGCCCTCGCGCGCCATCATGTCGGGCTTGCCGAGCCTCGCGCCCTGCTTCTGTTCGGCGACGCCTGCGCCAAGGCCCTGCTCGGCCTGTCGGTGCCGCAGGCGCGGGGCCGCTGGCACGAAATCGCCACTCACGCCGGGCCCGTCAAGGCGCTCGCGACCATTGCTCCACGGCAATTGCTGGATTCCCCGCGCCTCAAGGCCATGGCCTGGGCCGATCTCCAGATGCTGATCGAAGAGGTGAAGGAATGACCAAGCTCCGCTTCCTGTTGCTCGCGGCGGCGTTGAGCCTGCCCGCGGCGCCGGCTTTCGCAGACGATTCGAGCCGGACGACCCAGGCCGCGTCGACCGGTCTCAGCACCGAGCAGCGCAACCTCTATCGCGAAGTCTTCGCAGCGATCCGGGCAGGCGACTGGCTCGGAGCGTCGGCCAAGCTTTCCGCGGTTCCCGAAGGGCCGCTCCACGATGCGGCGCGCGCGGAGCTGTTTCTCGCCAAGGGCTCGCCCAAAGCCGAGCTTCCCGAACTGCTCTCGGTGCTCCAGCGCGCGCCCGAGATGCCGAAGGCGGAGCAGATCGCACGCCTCGCTTCGACCAGGGGCGCGACCGAACTTCCCGCGCTTCCCCAGGCGCAGAAGCTCGTCTGGGTCGGCAGCCAGCCGAGGCGCTCGCGGGCCGAAGCGACCAAGGGCGATCCCGCCGCGGCCGACCTCGAGATTCTCGTCCAGCCGCTGATCAAGGACAATCGTCCGTACGAAGCGGAAGCGATCTTCCTCCAGCGCCAGGACCTGCTCGGACCTGACGCTCGCACCGAATATCAGCAGCGCATCGCCTGGTCCTATTACATCGTCGGCGCCGACGGGGACGCCCGGCGCCTCGCCGCTTTGGCCCGCGCCGGAACCGGCGAGTGGGCCACTCACGGCGCCTGGTCGGAAGGGCTTGCCGCCTGGCGCCAGGGCGATTGCAAGGCGGCGGCCGATGCGTTCGGGAACGTTTCGAACCGTTCGAGCGACATCGAGATGGCCGCGGCGGCGCATTATTGGGTTGCCCGGGCCGAGATGATGTGCGGCCGCCCCGAGCGGGTGCAGGGGCAGTTGCGGGCCGCTGCCCGCCACAAGGAGACCTTCTACGGCCTCATCGCCTCGACGGCGCTCGGCATAAACAGCGCCGGAAGCACGGGCCTCCACAATTATCGCGACTCGGAGTGGCGCGAAATCGCCGGCAAGCCCAACGTTAGGACGGCGCTGGCGCTGATGGAGATCGGGGAGGCGGATCTCGCGGACCAGTTCCTCCGCCATCAGGCCCGGATCGGCGGCGCGGCCGATCATGGCCCGCTGCTTCATCTGGCGGCCGACCTCGACCTCGCCTCGACCCAATATTGGCTGGCTCACAACGCGCCGCGCGGGGTCGCGGTCAATTTCGCCGCCCGCTACCCGCGCCCGGGCTGGCAGCCGACCCGCGGCTGGCGAGTCGACCCGTCGCTCGCCTTCGCCCACGCCCTTCAGGAATCGAACTTCCGCACCTCCGTGATCAGCCCCGCCGGGGCCGTCGGACTGATGCAGGTTCGCCCGGGCACCGCCGGCGACATCGCCCGCGCCCGGGGCGAACCGTTCGACCGGCAGATGCTGGCCAGCCCCGCCGCCAACATCGAGTTCGGCCAAAGCTATATCGAGACGCTTCGGGACCACGGCGCCACCGGCGGGCTGCTGCCCAAGGTGATCGCCGCCTACAATGCCGGACCTGTCCCGGTGGCGGAATGGAACGCCCGCCGTTTCGACAAGGGCGACCCCCTCCTCTACATCGAGTCGCTGCCTTATTGGGAGACTCGCGGCTACGTCCCGATCGTGCTTCGCAACTATTGGATCTACGAGGAAGGCGCCGGGAAACCGGGGCCGAGCCGGGCGGCGCTGGCGCAAGGCATGTGGCCGAGATTCCCGGGCCTCGGCGGAGCGGACGCGGTCCGTCTGAAGGCGGACGAGGCGAAGCTGGCCTACGGGACGGAGTGACCCTCTGCCTCCCCAAGCGGAGCTTGGGGAGGGGGACCAGCGAAGCTGGTGGAGGGGTAGAATGCGCTGAGCCCAGTGGTTGCTGCGCGAACCGACAAGCCTGAGCCAGTCACCCCTCCACCATGCTCCGCATGGTCCCCCTCCCCCCGCTACGCGCGGGGAGGCAAACTGTTCTTGCTTCGTTCCTTGGGCTCCTCTAAGCTTGACCCATGCCCCGCCCCGATTCCCATCACGGTCGCGGAGCGCCCGAGAACCGGACGCCCACCCGCTTCAACCTGCCCGTCCGCGAGGCGGACGGCGACTGGCTGGACGTGCGCGAGGAAATCGACGACGGATTTCCGCCGGTCCGTACGACGGTGACGATCGAGAAGCCGAAATCGATCATCACCTACAACCGCTCGCTCGACATCGGCTTCGACCGTTCGATCAACAATTATCGCGGCTGCGAGCACGGCTGCATCTACTGCTTCGCCCGCCCGACCCACGCCTTCCACGACCTTTCGCCTGGCCTCGATTTCGAGACGAAGCTGTTCGCCAAGCCGGACGCGGCGAAAATCCTGCGCGAGGAGCTCGCCAGGCCGGGTTATTCGGTTCGGTCCATGGCGATTGGGACCAACACCGATCCCTATCAGCCGATCGAGGGGAAGTGGCGGATCACCCGGTCGGTGCTCGAGGTGCTCGCCGAGACGAAGCATCCGGTGACGATCACGACGAAGTCGGACCGGGTGGTGCGGGATGCCGACATCCTCGCGCGAATGGCCGAAGAAGGCCTGGCGAGGGTGGCTTTGTCGGTGACATCCCTTTCCCCCGCCATTTCCCGGACCCTCGAGCCCCGCGCGCCGTCGGGCCGAAAGCGGCTGGCGGCGGTCAAGGCGTTGAGCGAGGCGGGCGTTCCAACGATCGTCGCGATCGCCCCCGTCATCCCCGGAATCACCGATCACGAGGTCGAGCATATCGTCGAAGCGGCGGCGGAGGCCGGAGCGGAAGGCGCCTTCTTCCTTCCGGTTCGGCTTCCCCACGAGGTCGCGCCCCTGTTCCGCGCCTGGCTCGACGAGCATTTCCCGGACCGCGCCGACAAGGTGATGAACATCATCCGCTCGATGCGCGGCGGCAAGGACAACGACCCCAATTGGTTCAGCCGGATGACCGGCTCCGGCCCGTGGGCCGAACTGATGCGGGTGCGCTTCAAGATCGCGGCGAGGAAGCACGGGCTGAACCGGGAGAAAAGGAAGCTCCGGACCGACCTGTTCGTCCCGCCGCAGGGGCCGCAGTTGCGGCTTTTTTGACTTGCCTCCCCATCGCAGATGGGGAGGGGGACCGCCGAAGGCGGTGGAGGGGTGACCTGGCTCCGCGCCCGAATATGGTCACCCCTCCACCAGCTTCGCTGGTCCCCCTCCCCATGCTTCGCATGGGGAGGCAAAATCAGGCCGCGCCTGCCAGCTTGTAATCCCGATATTCCTCCCTCAGCGCCGTCTTCAGAAGCTTGCCCGTCGCCGTGTGCGGCAGGCTGTCGACGAAGACGATCTCGTCGGGAAGCCACCATTTCGCCACATGGCCCTCGAGATGGTCGAGGATCTGCTGCGGCGTCACCTCGGAGCCCGCCTTCCTCACCACCAGAAGGATTGGGCGCTCATCCCATTTGGGATGCTTGACCCCGACGGCCGCCGCCTCGGCGACGCCGGCGCAGCCGACCGCGGCATTCTCGAGGTCGATAGAGCTGATCCATTCGCCGCCCGACTTGATCACGTCCTTCGATCGGTCGGTGATCTGGAGAACTCCGTCGGGGTGGAGCGCCGCCACGTCGCCGGTGTCGAACCAGCCTTCCCCGTCGATGCACTCGCCGTTCCCGTCCTGGAAATACTGGCGGATGATCCAGGGCCCGCGGGTCTGCAGCCGACCGGAGGTCTTGCCGTCGCGCGGGAGGAGATTGCCCTCGTCGTCGACCGTTCGAAGCTCGACCCCGAACGGCACCCTGCCCTGCTTGCAGAGCAAGGCGACCCGCTGCTCGCGGCTCAGCCCGTCCCAGTCGCCGCTGCCCGCGCCGACCGTTCCGAGCGGCGACATTTCCGTCATTCCCCAGGCGTGGCCGACCCGGATGCCGCGGTCCATGAACCATTCGATCATCGCCCGCGGCGCCGCCGATCCGCCGATATGGACCGTGGTGAGCTTCCCCAAATCCTCGCCGGTCGAATCCACGTGATTGACCAGCGCCAGCCAGACCGTGGGCACGCCCGCGGTGTGGGTGACTCCTTCGCTCCTCATCAGGTCGCACATCACCTGCGGCGTATAATCGGCCGAGAAGACCATCTTGCCGCCGGCCATGGCGGTGCAGAAGGGCAGGCCCCAGCCGGCGGCGTGGAACATCGGCACGACGGGCAGCACCACCGACCGTGCGCTCAGATCGAACACGTCCGGGCTGAGCTGCATCATCGCGTGGAGCATGGCGGAGCGATGCTCGTAGAGCACGCCCTTGGGGTTGCCGGTGGTTCCGCTCGTGTAGCAGAGCATCGAGGGATCGCGCTCGTCGCCTTCCACCCAGGCGTAATCGCCGCTTTCGGGAGCCATCAGCGCATCGAACCCGCCGTCGTCGAAGCAGATATAATGCTCGATGCTCGTCCAGCGCGGCTTGAGCCGATCGACGAGCGGCGCGAACGCACGATCGTAGAACAGCACCCGGTCCTCGGCGTGGTTGGCGATGTAGACGAGCTGATCGTCGAAAAGGCGCGGATTGATCGTGTGGATGACCCCGCCCATGCCGATCGTGCCGTACCAGGCGACGACGTGGCGGGCGTGGTTCATCGCGAGCGTGCCGACGCGGTCGCCGGGCTTGAGGCCGAGCCGCTCGAGCGCCCGCGCCAGCCTTCGCGAATCGCGGGCGACTCCGGCCCAGTCGGTCCGGACGAGGCTGCCGCCGGCATAAAGCGATACGAGCTCGCGCGTGCCGTGCTCGCGCTCCGCATGGTCGAGGATCCGAGTGATCCTCAGCGGCCAGTCCTGCATCCCTCCGAGCATGATCCCTCCCGATGTGGAAGGCGCCAGTCTATGCGCTCAGGAGACGAGCGCAAGCCGCGGCTGCGGCGCCACCGAAAGCCGGACGGCGGCGACGCCCTGCAACCGTTCGAGGCGGGCGGCAAGCTCGGCGTCGAGGCGGAAGTCCCGGCCGAGCACCAGCAGCGCCTCGCCCGACTCCAGCTTCACCCTGAGGCGAAGCTCGCCATGGCCTCCGCGGTCCTGGGCCACGGCCGCCGCCAGGCCGGCGATCGCGTCCAATTCGTCCACTTCGATCTCGAGCTGGAGGCGGGCGCGCTTGGACAGGCTCTCGAACAGCTGCAGTGACCGGATCGTGACTCTCGGCGCCTCTTCGCCGGGACGCCGGTCGAGCTCGACGTTGAGCAAGGCGCAGGCGCCCGACTTGGCGGCCGCCTCGACCTGGGCGGCGGCATCGTCGTCGAACACGGTCGCGACGAACTGGCCCGACGAGTCGGACATCGTCGCCATGAGGTAACGGCGGCCCCGGGCGGAGGTGCGCTGGCGCGCCTCCTCGACCATTCCGGCCATCACCGCTCCGGTGCGTCCGCCGTCCGGCGGGGCGGGCATCGCCGCGAGTGCCGCGTAGCTCTTCGCTCCGTGCGCTTCGGCGAGGTGACGGTAGCGGTCGACCGGATGGGCCGAGAAATAGAAGCCGAACGATTCCTTCTCGGCGGCCATGCGCTGGGCGAGCGTCCAGGTCGCCGCGACCGGCATCCGGATCGGCACCACGTTCGATTCGCCGCCGCCGAACAGGCCGCCCTGCCCGCTCTCGCGCGCGTCGGCGGCGCTTGCGGCATGGGCGAGGATGGTTTCGGCGGCCGCGAAGACCGCGGCGCGATTCGGATCGAGCGGATCGAAGGCGCCGCCGCCCGCGAGGCTCTCTATCTGACGGCGGTTGAGGAGCCGCGGATCGACCCTCTCGGCGAAATCCTCAAGCGACTTGAAGCCGCCATTGGCGCGCCGCTCCTCGACCAGCTGCTCCATCGCCTTCTCGCCGACGCCCTTGAGGGCGCCGAGCGCGTAGCGAACGGCCAGCCCCTCGCCCGACGGCTCGACGGAGAACTCCGCCTCGCTGGCGTTGATGGACGGCGGCAGGCATTCGACCTCAAGCCGACGCATGTCGTCGGCGAAGATGGCGAGCTTGTCGGTCTGGTGAATGTCGAAGCACATCGAGGCGGCGTAGAATTCGACCGGGTGATGCGCCTTGAGCCACGCCGTCTGGTAGGCGATCAGAGCGTAGGCTGCGGCGTGACTCTTGTTGAAGCCGTAGCCGGCGAACTTGTCGATCAGGTCGAACAGCTCGTTCGCCTTGCCCCTGGGGATGGCGTTCACCCGCTCGCAGCCCGCGACGAAGCCCGCGCGCTGGGCGTCCATCTCGGACTTGATCTTCTTGCCCATGGCGCGGCGCAGAAGGTCCGCTTCGCCGAGGCTGAAGCCGGCGAGGACCTTGGCGGCCTCCATCACCTGCTCCTGATAGACGAAGATGCCGTAGGTTTCCTTGAGCACCGGCTCCAGCAGGGCATGCGGATATTCGATCGGCTCGCGGCCGTTCTTGCGGGCGCCGAACATCGGGATGTTGTCCATCGGCCCCGGCCGGTAGAGCGAGACGAGCGCGATGATGTCCTCGAAGCTGGTCGGCTTCACCGCGGCGAGGGTCCGGCGCATGCCTTCGGATTCGAGCTGGAACACGCCGACCGTGTCCCCGCGCTGGAGCAGCCGGTAGACCGCCTCGTCGTCCCACGACAGCCGGTCGAGATCGGCCGTCACTCCGCGCTTGGCGAGCATCTGGACGGCCTTCTGGAGCACCGACAGGGTCTTGAGCCCGAGGAAGTCGAACTTCACCAGCCCCGCCGCCTCGACATATTTCATATCGAACTGGGTGACCGGCATGTCGGAGCGCGGGTCGCGGTAGAGCGGCACCAGCTGGTCGAGCGGGCGGTCGCCGATGACGACTCCGGCGGCATGGGTCGAGGCGTGGCGGGGGAGGCCCTCGAGCTTCATCGCCAGGTCGAACAGGCGCCGGACCTGGGGATCGTTCTTATATTCGGCGGCGAGCTCGGTGACCCCGTTCAGCGCCCGCTCCAGGGTCCACGGATCGGTGGGATGGTTGGGGATCGCCTTGGCGAGACGGTCGACCTGGCCGTAGGGCATCTGGAGCACCCGGCCTGTATCCTTGAGCACGGCACGCGCCTTCAGCTTCCCGAAGGTGATGATCTGGGCGACCTTGTCCGTGCCGTAACGCTGCTGGACGTAGCGGATGACCTCGCCCCGCCGGGTTTCGCAGAAGTCGATGTCGAAGTCCGGCATCGACACGCGCTCGGGATTGAGGAAGCGCTCGAACAGCAGTCCGAGCCGGATCGGATCGAGATCGGTGATGGTCAGAGCCCAGGCGACGACCGAGCCCGCGCCCGAGCCGCGGCCGGGGCCGACCGGGATGTCGTTCTCCTTAGCCCATTTGATGAAGTCGGCGACGATCAGGAAATAGGCGGAAAAGCCCATCCGGACGATGATGTCCGCTTCGTAGTCGAGCCGGTCGAAATAGGCTTTGCGGTCCTCGGCCGAGAGGCCGTCATAATGGCTGAGCCGGGCATCGAGCCCCGCTCTGGCGTCGCGGTGAAGCTGCTCGGCTTCCGCCGCGGTGTCGCCGGCGATGCTCGGCAGGATCGGCTTGCGCTTGGGCGCGCCGAAGGCGCAGCGCCGAGCGACGACGCCTGTGTTCTCGATCGCCTCGGGCAGGTCCGCGAACAGCCGGCGCATCTCCGCCGCCGGCTTCAGCCACGCTTCCGGAGAGGAGCGTTGCCGGTCGTCCCGGTCGAGCTGGCTCGACTGGGCGATGCACAGCAAGGCGTCGTGCGCCTGGTGGAAATGGGCTTCGGAATAGGAGGCCGGATTCGTCGCGACCAAAGGCAGGTCATGCTCATAGGCGAGCTCGATCAGCCGCGCCTCCGAACGCTGTTCGTCCTCGTCTCCGCGGCGTGAGATCTCGACGTACAGCCGGTTCGGGAACAGGTCGATCAGCCGCTCCAGGATTTGGCCGGCTGCCACGTCCTGCTCCTGACCGATGAGCCTCACCAGGGCGCCGTCTCCCCCCGCGGTAAGGGCGATCAGACCTTCCGTCCTGCCTTCAAGCGCCTCGTAGGTAACGTGCGCGTGCTCCTCGAGGGGCCTGCCGAGATGCGCTTCGGACACGAGCGCGCAAAGATTGTGGTACCCTGCGGAATTCTGCGCATAGAGCGCCAGCCAGTCGTGGACCGGCTGACCTCCGGCACAGCCCGGCCGAGCCACCGCCAGCATCGCTCCGACGATCGGCTGCACCCCCGCTTCGCGGCAGGCGTCGGTGAAAGCCATGGCGGCGTAGAGCCCGTTCCGATCGGTGAGCGCCGCGGCCGGAAAGTCGAGGCGTTTCGCCTGCTTGGCGATGACCTTGGGCTCGATCGAGCCTTCCAGCATCGTGTAGCTGGAGAAGATCCGAAGGGGGACGTAGGGGCCGGCCATCGGTCCGTTATGGTGGCTGCCGGCGGGTGAGGAAAGCGCCGAGCGGGGGTTTTCCACACCTATTCGCACACCGTCATCCCGGCGCGAGCCGGGACCTCAGGAGGAGAAGTCCCGGCGGGGCTCCCCGAGGTCCCGGCTTCCGCCGGGATGACGGTCAGTCCCCTTGGCCGATGGTCCTCAGCTCCGCCATTCGCGAGGCATAAGCGGAGTTGACGCAGCTCTCGCTCCGGCATCGCTCGCGCTTGCCGAGGAAGGCGTCCCGGCTTCGCCGCAAATGTCCTCTTGCGGCCGGATCGCCGCGCGCCATGAGGTCGTAATAAAGCGACGCCATCGCCCGGTCCTGAGCCGCCAGCCGCGGCGAGCCGCAGATCATCTTCTCGGTCCGGGTCTTGCCGTAGCGGCAGTTGAAGCTCGGCCGCACCGTAACCCGGCTCGCCGGCGCGACGGCGGGCGCGGCCGCTCGCTCGGCGGTGCGCTGGGGCTGCGGCCGCTGGGGCTGAGGATTCGGTTGAGGCTGGGGCTGGGCCCGAGGCTCAAGCCGCGGGACCGGCCTTGGTGCGGTCTCGGCGACGGGAGGCATCAGCACCGTGTCCGCCGGGGCGGGGGCCGGAGCCGGCATCGTCTCCGGCGCGACGGCGGCGATCTTCGGCAGCGACCCGCCCTTCATCCCGAAGGTAGCGAGCCGGTAGATGATGGGCTCGGCGCCGTCCATCTGGTAGACGAGGCCGCTGCCGTCCACCGCCGCCTGGGCGGCATATTCGACCTCCGCGTCGAGACGGCGCTTGCCGTCGAACGCGTTTTCGGCACCCGGCGGAAGCTCGAGGATGAAGCGGCCGGTGCACACGGTGACGTTGAGCTCGTCGTCGCGGCTCTTGACCAGCGGCTCCTCCATCCGAACCACGGCCGCCGCGGCGAGCGGATCCAGGTTGCGCGGGTCTGAATTGCGGATCCGGGCGGCCTCGTCGAACACCAGCTCCTTGAGCCGCGCATAAGTCGCGTCGGACGCGCAGGCCTTTCGGATCCGGTCCCGCTGATCGCTCGCCAGCTCCACCTTGCTCTTCTGGACCGGAACGTCCTTCTTCTTCATCCAGTCGCAGCCCCCAAGCAGGGTGGCGGCGCCGGCGGCCAGAAGAACCAGGTTACGCAACGCCATTGAATCGCTCCAGCTGAACCGTCCTTCCGCCGCCAACGCAGCAAGGGGGGCATCTTTCCACCCGGGCGTCACCCTGAACTTGTTTCAGGGTCCACGGCGGAGCAGCGCCGAACCCTGACGGCACGTGACCGGCGCCAAGCGGCTCCACCCTGGATGCTGAAACAAGTTCAGCATGACGAGATGGGGCCGGAGGCCCGCGCGTCATCCGGGCAAAAGGCGGGACCTCGGGGAGACCCGCCGAGACTTCTCGACCTGAGATCCCGGCTTACCCCAGAATGAGGGGATGACGCAGCCCACGAGATGAGGCCTATTCCAGCACGCCCTCATGAAGCCTCAGCACCCGGTTCATCTTCGCGGCGATGCGCTCGTTGTGCGTAGCGACGAGGGCCGCGCTCCCTTCCTCGCGGACCAGCCGGAGGAATTCGGCGAAGACGATATCCGCGGTCGCCTCGTCGAGATTGCCTGTGGGCTCGTCCGCCAGGACCAGCGCCGGGCGATTGGCGAGCGCCCGGGCGACCGCCACCCGCTGCTGCTCGCCCCCCGACAATTTGCTGGGCCGGTGGGTCACCCGCGATTCGAGGCCGAGCGTTCCGAGAAGCGACTTCGCCCGCTCTTCGGCCTGCGCCCGGGGGGCGCCCTTGACCAGCTGCGGGATGACGACGTTCTCGAGCGCGGTGAAATCGGGAAGGAGGTGGTGGAACTGGTAGACGAAGCCGAGCGTGTCGCGGCGGACGCGGGTGCGGTTGCCGTCGCTCAGCTCCGCCACTTCCTCGCCCGCGATCCGGATCGAGCCCTCGAAGCCGCCCTCGAGCAGCCCAACCGCCTGAAGAAGCGTGGACTTGCCCGAGCCCGAGGGACCGAGCAAGGCGACGATCTCGCCCTGCCGCACGGCGAGATCGACGCCCCGAAGAACCTCGATCGTCACTCCGCCCTGCTTGAAGCTTCGCTTGAGCCCTTTGACGGCGACCACCTCATTCATAGCGGAGCACCTGCACGGGATCGGTGCTCGCCGCCTTCCAAGCCGGATAGAGCGTTGCGAGGAAGCTCAGCACCAGCGCCATGGTGACGATGGCGAGGACCTCGAACGGATCCGGCTCCGAGGGCAATTCGGTCAGGAAGCGGATCGAGGGATCCCACAGGTTCTGGCCGGTGATGTACTGGATCAGGTTTACGAAGGGCTGGCGGAAATAGAGGAGCAGGAAACCGAGGCCGAGGCCGGCCAATATCCCGATGACGCCGATGATCACGCCCACCGTCATGAACACCTTCATCAGCCCCCGGCGGCTGGCGCCCATCGTCCGAAGGATGGCGATGTCGCGGGTCTTCGCGCGGACGAGCATGATCAGCGACGACAGGATGTTGAACACGGCGACGAGGATGATGATCGAAAGGATGACGAACATCGCCACCCTCTCCACCTGCAGCGCCTCGAAGAGGGCCGTGTTCATCGAGCGCCAGTCGTTTACCGCCGCCCGCCCGGCCACGCTGGCCCGAAGCGGCGCCAGTATTTCGCCCACGCGGTCGGCGTCGACCGTCTGGACCTCCACCATTCCGACGGCGTCGCCCATCAGCAGAAGCGTCTGCGCCTCCTCGATCGGCATGATCACGAATGCCTTGTCGTAATCGTAGACGCCCACCTCGAAGATCGCGGCGACGTTGTAGGAGACGATGCGCGGCACCGTCCCGAAGGGCGTGGTGCGGCCTTCGGGGCTGATCAGGCTGATCTGGCCGCCGACGTTGGCGCCAAGCGCCTCCGCCAGACGGGCGCCGATCGCGACGTTGTTTTCGCCGGGGCGAAGCGCTTCGAGCGCGCCGGCGTGAACCTTGCCCTGAAGGGTCTGGTTGCGAAGGATGTCGGCGCGCTGCATGCCCCTGACGATGACGCCCTCCACCCGGCCTTCGAAGCTCACCATCAGCGGCTGCTCGATGAGCGGCACGGCCTCGGTCACCCCGGGAGTCTCCCGAGCCTGACGGGCGATGTCGCGCCAGTCCGGAAGCTGGCCGCCATAGCCTTGCACGACCGCATGACCGTTGAGCCCGACGATCTTGTCGAACAGCTCGGCCCGGAAGCCGTTCATGACGCTCATCACCACGATCAGTGCGGCCACTCCGAGCGCCACGGCCACCAGGCTGATGCCGGCGACGAGGAAGATGAAACCCTCGCCCTTGCCCGGGAGCAGATAGCGCCGGGCGATCATCCGCTCGTAGCGTGAGAGGATCATGACGCGGCCAACGGCGCGTCACCGCGAACGAACGGCTCCCCCGAGCCGTCATTGCGAGCGACGCGAAGCAATCCAGTGCTGCGCCTCCGCCCGCTGGATTGCGTCGTCGCTCCGCTCCTCGCAATGACGAGGCCCGTCATCCCGTCAGCCTCGCCAGGGCACTTTCGATCGACAGCTCCTGGCGCTCCCCGCCCGACCGCGCCTTCAATTCGACCACGCCCCGCTCCAGCCCCTTGGGGCCGACGATCAGCTGCCAGGGCAGGCCGATCAGGTCCATGGTCGCGAACTTGGCCCCGCCGCGCTCGTCGCGGTCGTCGTACAGCGTCTCGACGCCCGCGTCGCGGAGGCGGCCGTAGATCTCGTCGGCGGCGCTGGTGACGTTGCCGTCGTCGGCGCGCATGTTGATGAGGCCGACCTTGAAAGGCGCGACGCTTTCGGGCCAGACGATGCCCTTGTCGTCATGGCTCGCCTCGATGATCGCCCCCATGAGCCGCGACACGCCGATCCCGTAGCTGCCCATTTGCGGCTGCACCTGGCCGCCGTCCTTCGTCTGCACCGAAAGGCCCATGCTGGCGCTGTACTTGGTGCCGAAGGCGAAGATATGGCCGACCTCGATCCCGCGGCGGGTGCGAAGCCGCTCCGGCGGGACCGGGCAGTCGGCGACCCTGGAATGCTCCTCCTCCTCCATCGCGTAGAGGCCGGTGAGGCGGGCGATGGTGGACGCGTCGGCGGCGAGCAGCTCCTCGCGGGAAATCTCCTCGATCGCCGAATCGTAGAAGAGCGCGCTCTCGCCGGTGTCGGCCAGGATGTGGAATTCATGGCTGAGATCGCCGCCGATCGGGCCGGTGGGCGCCTTCACCGGAACCGCGGTGAGGCCGAGGCGGGCGAAGGTGCGCAGATAGGCGACGAACATCGCCTCGTAGCTGGAGCGGAGCCCCTCCTCGTCGAGGTCGAAGCTGTAGGCGTCCTTCATCAGGAACTCGCGGCCGCGCATGACTCCGAAGCGCGGCCGGACCTCGTCGCGGAACTTCCACTGGATGTGGTAGAGGATCCGCGGAAGATCCCGGTAGCTCCTCGCGGAATCGCGGAAGATCGCGGTGATCATCTCCTCGTTGGTGGGTCCGTAGAGCATGTCGCGTTCGTGACGGTCGCGGATCCGGAGCATTTCCGGGCCGTAGGCGTCGTAGCGGCCCGACTGGCGCCACAGGTCGGCCGACTGCAGGGTCGGCATCAGCATCTCGACGGCGCCGGCCCGGTCCTGCTCCTCGCGGACGATGCGCTCGATCCGCTTCAGCACCCTGAGGCCGAGCGGAAGCCAGGCATAGATGCCCGCGGCCGTCTGGCGAACCAGGCCGCAGCGGAGCATCAGCTGGTGGCTGACGATCTGGGCGTCGGAAGGAGTCTCCTTCATGACGGGCAGGAAATAACGGGAAAGGCGCATCGCAAGCGCCTCTACGGGCGGCCCGGCGCCAAGGCAACCGGCGCCGCCGTCCGGTGCTGTTGCAGTACCGACACAGGACCCGCGCAAAGTGCGGCGAGCCGCCGGATAGGCAGGTGACAAGCCGCCGCTCCCCTCATAGCGTCCCGCCCACGAACGAAGGCGACAGCCGGGTTCGGGGAGGCTTCGGCCCCGCATCCTCAT
>DASVTA010000103.1:0-4803 GCA_036387815.1 Allosphingosinicella sp. | reverse complement strand
ACCTGATCGACGCGTTGCCGGCGCGCCGCAAGCTAGAGGCCCTGGCTTCGGTGTCGGACCAGCTGAAGCGCGATTTCGGCCGCTGGCACACGCCCTGGGGCGAGGTGAACCGCTTCCAGCGCCTTACCGCGGACATCGCCCATCCCTTTTCCGATGCAGGGCCCAGCCTGCCCGTCGCCTTCACCTCCGGCCGCTGGGGCTCGCTCGCCTCGTTCGGCGCGGCTCCGAGGAACGGCTCGAAGCGGTGGTACGGGACCAGCGGCAACAGCTTCGTCGCCGTGGTCGAGTTCGGCCCGAAGGTGCGGGCGCTTGCGGTGACGGCGGGCGGGGAGAGCGGTCACCCAGGCTCGCCCCACTTCAACGACCAGGCGCAGCGGTACGCCAAAGGGGATTTGCGGGAGGTCTATTTCTACCCGGAGCAGCTGAAGGCGCATACGGAGCGGGTGTATAAGCCCGGGCGATAGCTGCCTCCCCATCGCCAGATGGGGAGGGGGACCAGGCGAAGCCTGGTGGAGGGGTGACCTGTCGAAGAAGCCGGAACCGGGCGCTCGATGACGGGCCTCGCCCGGTCACCCCTCCACCACCTTCGGTGGTCCCCCTCCCCATGCTGCGCATGGGGAGGCAAATTACCTCGCAAACCCGTCGCTCGCGCGGATGAGCCCGTCCAGCACCGCCGGCTCGCTGAACAGATGCCCGCCATGGACGATTTCCAGCCTCGCTTCCGGCCAGGCCTCGTGCAGGTCCCAGGCGGCGGCGGGCGGGGTGCACATGTCGTAGCGGCCCTGGACGATGACGCCCGGAATGCCCTTCAGGCGGCCGGCATTGGCGATCAGCTGCCCTTCCTCGAGCCAGCCGCGATTGGCCATGTAGTGGTTCTCGATCCGGGAGATGGCGACGGCGAAGTCGTCGTCCGTATGGGCGGCGATCGTCGCCGGGCTGGGGAGGAGGGTGACGGTCTCCGCCTCCCACTGGCTCCAGGCCTTGGCCGCCGCGAGCCTGGCGGCGGCATCGGAACCGGTGAGGCGCCGCTGGTAGGCGGTCACCAGGTCGTCCCTCTCCGCCTCCGGGATCGGGGCGAGGAAGTCGCGCCACTTGTCCGGATAGACCTCGGAAGCGCCGTAGCGGTAGAGCCAGTCGAGCTCCGTCTGCCGGAAGGTGAAGATGCCGCGAAGCACCAGCTCGCTGACCCGATCGGGATGGGTCTGCGCATAAGCGAGCGCGAGGGTCGAGCCCCAGGAGCCGCCGAACACCATCCATCTGTCGTGACCCGATAGCGCCCGCAGCCGCTCGATGTCTTCGACGAGGTGCCAGGTGGTGTTGGCCTCGAGCGAGGCATGGGGAGTCGAGCGGCCGCAGCCGCGCTGGTCGAAGAGCAGGATGTCGTAGCGCGCCGGGTCGAACTGGCGGCGGTGGTCGGGACTGCACCCGGCGCCCGGCCCCCCGTGCAGGAAGACCACCGGCTTTCCGCCCGGAGTGCCGCAGCGCTCCCAGTAGAGGCTGTGGCCGTCGCCGACCTCGAGCCGGCCGCTCTCATAAGGCTCGATCGCGGGGTAGAGGGTGCGCAGCTGGGTCATCTTCGCTTCTCCTGGCGTAGCGGTCCTCGACCGTCATTGCGAGGAGCGAAGCGACGAAGCAATCCAGTGAAGGTGCTGGCCTCACGCGCCGCGCTGGATTGCTTCGCTACGCTCGCAAAGACGGCTTCAAAAGCTCATCTCGTCATAGATTCGGCTCACGTCCCCCGCCCACTCGCCACGATAACGTTCGAGGAGCATCTCGGCGGGGGTGGCGCCGCGGGCGACGATCTCCCGCAGCGGATCGAGGAAGCCGCTCTCGTTGTCCCCGGCCTGATTGTGCCGGGCCCGGGCGTTCAGGCCGGATTCCGCGATCGAGAGGATGCGGGCGGCCAGGTCTCGCAACGGCTCCCCATTCGGGGTGCGGGCGGCGAGGCCGAGCCTTGGAACCTCGTCCCGGAGGCGCTGCCGCTCCTCGAGCGGCCAGTGCCTGACCTCGTCCCAGGCCGCGTCGAGCGCCGACTGGTCGTAGAGCAGGCCGACCCACAAAGCCGGCAGGGCGCAGATCTTGCTCCACCGGCCGCCGTCCGCGCCGCGCATCTCGAGGAAGCTCTTCAGCCGCACCTCCGGGAAGGCGGTGGAGAGATGGTCGGTCCAGTCGGAGACATTGGGCTTTTCGCCGGGCAGAACGCAGAGCTCGCCCTTCATGAAGTCGCGGAAGGAGAGGCCGGCGGCGTCGATATAGCGCCCGTCCCGATAGACGAAGTACATCGGCACATCGAGCGCATAGTCGATGTAGCGCTCGTAGCCGAAGCCGTCCTCGAACACGAAGGGGAGCATTCCTGTGCGCGCGCCGTCCGTGTCCGACCAGATGTGGCTTCGGAAGGAAAGGAAGCCGTTCGGCCGGCCCTCGGTGAAGGGCGAATTGGCGAAGAGCGCGGTGGCGAGCGGCTGCAGAGCCAGGCCGACACGGAACTTCTGCGCCATATCGGCTTCGGAGCTATAGTCGAGATTGACCTGGATGGTGCAGGTGCGAAGCATCATGTCGAGGCCGAGGCTGCCCACCCGGGGCATGTGGCGGAGCATGATCGCGTAGCGGCCCTTGGGCATTCGCGGAAGCTCGTCGCGGGTCTTGTCGGGCCACATGCCGAGGCCGAGGAAGCCGAGGCCGAGCTTTTCACCCACCATCTTCACCTGCTCGAGGTGGCGCCCGGCCTCCGCGCAGGTCTGGTGGAGGTTCTCGAGCGCCGCTCCCGAAAGCTCGAGCTGGCCGGCGGGCTCCAGGCTGACGTTGCCGTCCTTGCCCGAAAGCGCGATGACCTTGCCGCCCTCCTCGACCGGCTCCCAGCCGAACCGGGTCAGCTCCGAAAGCAGGTCGCGGATCCCGCCCGGCTCCTCGTAGGAAGGGGCGCGATGGTCGGAGCGGCGGTAGACGAACTTCTCGTGCTCGGTGCCGATCCGCCAGGCGCTTTCCGGCTTCTCGCCCTTCACGAAGGGGGCGAGCAGGTCGTCGCGGCTCTCGATCGGCGGGTCCACGCGCGCGGTTTCGGTCCGGGTCGTCATCGCCGCCCCTCTAGCGGGCGGATCGGAGGCCCGCCAGCCTCTTGCGTTGCCGAACGAAACCGGCTCGTCATTCCGGAGAAGGCCGATCCCGGGGTCAAACCCGGGATGACGTCGACCAGTCTCCCGCCATGCCCATCCAAAGGGCGACCGCAGCCAGCGCCGCGGTGTCGGCGCGCAGAATCCGCGGCCCAAGGCTGATGGGTCGCGCCTGCGGCAGGTTTCGGATCGACGCGCGCTCCTCGTCGGTGAAGCCGCCTTCAGGGCCGACCAGGATCGCGGCCGGGCCCGGCTCCGCCGACATCGGCTCGCCTCCGTTCTCGTCGGCGAAGTACAGGACCCGCTCCTCGCGCCAGCCGGCAAGAAGGGCGCCGAGCTTCTGGGGCTCCGCCAGCTCGGTGAGGGCGGTGCGCTCGCATTGCTCGGCGGCCTCGACGACATGGGCGCGCAGGCGGTCGAGGTTGAGGCGCTCGACGACGGTTCGGCGCGTGAGGACCGGCACGAGCCGGGAGACTCCCAGCTCGGTCGCCTTCTCCACCAGCCAGTCGATGCGGCCGCGCTTGATCGGCGCGAACAGGAGCCAGAGGTCGGGGACGGGCTCCCGCTCGCGAAGCCGCTGCACGATGGCGAGCGTGAGCCGCTTCTTCCCGGCTTCTGTAATCTCGGTCAGCCACTCGCCGGTGCGATCGTCGAACAGCTTCACCTGGGCGCCCTCGCCGAGGCGAAGGACGTTGCCGAGATAATTGGCGGCGGGTCCGTCCAGAGTCAGAGTGGCCCCTTCCGCGAGCGTCTCCGTGACGAACAGGCGCGGGAGGCTTGCGGGCGGCCAGGCGGGGGTTGCGGGCATGCTTTCCAGTACCCGCGCGATCCCCGGTCGTCACCTCGGACTTGATCCGGGGTCCACCTTCTTCCTCTCATCGGACGAAGGTAAGTGGATGCCGGATCAGGTGCGGCATGACGGCCCTGGATCGCGGCCCTCGACTTCCCTCGGGACCAAGGGATAGGGTCTCGGCGATGGCGACCCATTCCGACGATATCGTTCCGGACAGCGAACGCCGCTGCCTGATCGGCGCCTTGCCGCGGCCGCTCGCGCCCTATGCCTCGCTCATGCGGCTCGACCGGCCCGTGGGAGCCTGGCTGCTCTTCTGGCCGTGCGCCTGGAGCGTGGCTCTCGCCGGAATGGGACCGAACGGCATCCGCCTGGTCCTGTGGCTGGCGCTCGGCGCCTGGGCGATGCGGAGCGCCGGCTGCGTCTGGAACGACATAGTCGATCGGGACCTCGATTCGAGGGTCGAGCGCACACGGCTGCGGCCGCTGGCGAGCGGAGGGGCGAGCCTGCGCGGCGCCTGGATATTGCTCGCCCTGCTCGGTTCGATCGGGCTGCTCGTGCTGCTCCAGCTCGGGCGGACGGCGCAGTTCGTGGCCCTCGCCAGCCTGGCGCCCGTCGCCGCTTATCCTTTCATGAAGCGAATCACCTGGTGGCCCCAGGCCTGGCTCGGCCTCGTCTTTTCCTGGGGCGCGCTGGTCGGCTGGCCGGCGGCGCGCGGAGATCTCGATCCGGCCGCGTTCCTCCTGTGGGCCGGATCGATCTTCTGGGTGATCGGCTACGACACCGTCTACGCCCTCCAGGACCGCGAGGACGACGCCTTGGCCGGCGTGAAATCCTCCGCTTTGGCCCTCGGAAGGCACGCCCGGAGCGGCGTCGCGATCTGCTACGCCCTAGCCCTTGGCT
>DASVTA010000102.1:0-2250 GCA_036387815.1 Allosphingosinicella sp. | reverse complement strand
CGCTGACGGGCGAGCGGCCGGTGAGAGCCGCCGGCGCGCCCGCGCGCAGCCTCGTCGTCTGGCCGGAATCGGCCGTCCCGTTCCTTCTCACCGAGCGCCCCGACGCGCTGGCCCGGATCGCCGACGTCCTCGAGCCCGGCGAGATGCTGGTGGCGGGCGCCGCGCGGATGGAGCCGGCCGAGGCGGGCGCCGAGCCGCGCTACTACAACTCCGTCTATCTGATCGACGACGCCGGCGAGATCCTCGACGCCGCCGACAAGGTGCATCTGGTGCCCTTCGGCGAGTACCTGCCGTTCCAGGCCCAGCTCGAAGCCCTCGGCATCAATCAGCTCACCCAACTGCCGGGCGGCTTTTCCGCCGGCGGGCGCACCCGTCTTCTCGACGTCGCGGGCTGGCCAAGCGTTCTCCCCTTGATCTGCTACGAAATCATCTTCCAAGATGAGGTCGATGGCGACCTCGCGGCCCGCTCGGGCGCCATCGTCAACGTGACGAACGACGCATGGTATGGGAGGACACCGGGACCCTATCAGCACCTGCGCCAAGCCCAGCTGACGGCGGTCGCTCTCGGCCTTCCGTTGATTCGCGCGGCCAATACCGGCATCTCGGTGGTGGACGACGGCTACGGCCGGACCCGAGCCGCCCTGGCTCTCGGGTCGACGGGCGTCGTTGCATCGGCCCTGCCTGACGCGCTGCCACAGACATATTTTGCTACCTACGGAAATAGGACGTTTGGGATAATCTGGCTGTTAACCCTGTTCGTTTGTGTGGCTTTCCGTTGGTTTGAGTGGCGACAACATCGATTGACACTGTAGTATACCAGGGCAATACCCCACTGGCTGCTCCACGAAATGGCGCGGCGATGCGGAAGAAACGGGGGATCGCCTTCGTGCCGGCCTGCCGGTTCCGCCCCAACCGATGAGATGGTGAGGTTTGGACGCATGGTGGTAGAAAGCAAGAAGAAGGCGAACCCTGTGGATATCCATGTGGGCTCGCGCGTCCGCTTGCGGCGTACCATGCTGGGGCTGAGCCAGGAGAAGCTCGGCGAAGCCCTCGGCATCACCTTCCAGCAGATCCAGAAATACGAGAAGGGCTCGAACCGCATCGGAGCGAGCCGCCTCCAGCGCATTTCGGAAGTCCTGAAGGTCCCGGTCGCCTTCTTCTTCGAAGATGCGCCGGGCACGCCCGGGCCCGGCGGCTTCGAAGAGGCGTCCGGCCCGGACTACGTCGTCGACTTCCTGTCGACCCCGGAAGGCCTGCAACTCAACCGCGCCTTCGTGCGCGTGCGCGACCCGAAGGTCCGCAAGCGCATCATCGACCTCGTTCGCGCGCTCGGCGAGGAGCCCGAAGCTTCCGATTGAGGCTGTAGATCCGGCTTGACGCCTGCGCGACCGGTCTGCCATGGCCGGGACGGCGGACGAAACGGCTCCGCCGCGCTGCGCGCCGATCGCCGGCGCGCCATCGATCCGGAACCGCTGGAATGACGAAGCATCCCCATGACCGCACCCATTTCCGGGCGGCCTGATCGCGATGCCGCCGCGCATCGAGGGCGAGGAGCAGCGCCAACGCCTGCGCGAGGCCTTCTTCGGCCGGGTCAAGGGCAAGCGCCTGCGTCCGCGCCAGGAAGAGCTGATGTCGGACCTCCTGCCGAAGCTTTCCGTCGATCTTTCCGAACCCGCCCCGACCCGTCTCGCCGACCTCTTCCCAACGCCCGTCGAGGCCGTTCGCCTGGAGATCGGCTTTGGCGGCGGCGAGCATCTGATCTCGATGTCGGACCGGTATCCCGGCACCGGCTTCATCGGCGCCGAGCCCTTCGTCAACGGAATGGCGAAGCTCCTGATGGTCCTGAACGAGGCGCCACGCCCGGCGATCCGCCTTTACGCCGACGATGCGACGCGCCTTCTCGATTGGCTGCCGGAGGCCTCGCTCGACGGGGTTGATCTCCTCTATCCCGACCCCTGGCCGAAGTTCAAACACTGGAAGCGCCGCTTCGTCGGGCCGGCCAATCTCGACCGGTTGGCGCGGGTGATGAAGCCCGGCGCGATCTTTCGCTTCGCCTCCGACATCGACACCTATGTCGATTGGACGCTGCTCAACATGCGGGCCCATCGGGCTTTCGAGTGGCAGGCGGAGCGGGCGGCGGACTGGCACACGCCCTATCCCGGCTGGCCGGGCACGCGCTACGAGGCGAAGGCGCTGCGCGAGGGCCGCCGTCCGGCCTATCTGACCTTCGAGCGTCGATCCGACCTTCCG
>DASVTA010000101.1:0-5906 GCA_036387815.1 Allosphingosinicella sp. | reverse complement strand
AGCTCGCCGCCGCTGGCGATCTTGGTCAGCGGGGCGAAGGGCGCGCCCGGATTGGTCGAGACCTCGAACTCGACGCGGTCCCGGCCCCGCGCCGCCCATTGCGGCTCGGCGAGCGGCTCGACGAGGGTCCGGAAGCGGGCGGAGTCGAGCTTGAGGGGAAAGAGCTCCCCGGCAACCGCCTCGTCCAGCCGGGCTGCTGCGGCGGTCCTGATCTCGGTGAGCCGCGCCGCTTCGGCGAGGTAGGCGGACCGGCTCTCGGACACTCGCCGCTCGAGCGCGGCCAGGCTCTTCTCTCCCGCCTCCAGCGAGTCGAGCTTCGCCGCGAGCGTATCGGCGAGGCCCGGCAGCATGTCGGGATCCACCCGGTGCTTGCGCGCCACGGCCCGGATCTCGAACAGCCGGGTTTCCGCCTCCTCCAGCCGGGCCGGGTCGAAAGACAAAGCGGCGGCGGCCGCGCCGAGCCGGTCTTCGGCTTCGCAGGCTTCCACCAGAGCCCGGTCCAGCGCCTCCAGCGCCGCTCCGAGGAGCGCGTGCTCTCCGCCGATCCGGTCGAGCCTTCGGGTCGCCTGGCGTACGAGGGAGAGCCCCCCTTCCGAGCCGTCGAGAAGCTGGCTGACGGCGGCGATGTCCTCAGCGAGCCGGGCGCCTTTCTGCATGTCCGAGCGAAGGCCGGCGAGCGATTCCTCCTCCCCCGGCTGGGGGGCGAGCTTGCGCAACTCGGCGACCGAATGTTCGAGCCATTCGCGGTCCCGCGCCGCCCCCTCCAGATCCTCGCGGGCCCCGGCCAAAGCCGCTTCGGCCTCCCCCCAGGCGCGGTAGGCCTGCTGCACGGGGGCGGTGTCGACCCGAGCGAAAGTGTCGAGCAGGTCGCGGTGACCGCGCGGATTGAGAAGGCCGCGATCGTCATGCTGGCCGTGCACCTCGACGAGCATCGCCCCAAGCTCCCTGAGGAAGGCGACGGAGGCGGACTGGTCGTTGACCAGCGCCCGGCTGCCGCCGTCGGCGCGAATGATCCGGCGGACGACGAGCGGCTCTCCGGGCGCTCCCTCGAGGCCGTTTTCGCTCAGCAATGCGAGCGCCGGATGACGCCCGGGAAGATCGAAGCCGACGGTGACCACGGCCTGCGCCTGGCCCTGCCGGACGAGGCCGCTGTCGGCTCTGGCGCCGAGCGCTAGGCCGAGTGCGTCGAGAAGAATCGACTTGCCGGCGCCGGTCTCCCCGGTGAGGACGCCGAGACCGGGCCCGAATTCGAGGTCGAGGCTCTCGATCAGGACCACGTCGCGGATGGAGAGGCTGATGAGCATGAATCTCCCCCTAGCACGTCACCCCGGCGGAAGCCGGGGCCTCAGGTCGCCGGCAGAGAATTTCCGTCCTGGGATCCCGGCCTTCGCCGGGATGACGGAACGGCCTCACGCCGCGGGCGAAGCGGCGGCCGCCGCCGGAGCGTGCTTCTGGACCAGCGAATAGGCCCGCTGATACCATTTGGTGGTGGGATAATTGGCGCCGAGCACCGCGGCCGAACGCCGCGCTTCCGCCGGGATTCCCAGTGCGAGATAGGATTCGGTGAGCCGCATCAGGGCTTCGGGCGTGTGGCTGGTCGTCTGGAACTGATCGACGACGGTGCGGAAGCGCATCACCGAGGCGAGCCACTGGCCGCGGCGCTGGTAGAAGCGGCCGATCTCCATCTCCTTGCCGGCGAGATGGTCGCGGACCAGGTCGATCTTGAGGCGGGCGTCGGCGGCGTAGCGCGTGTCGGGATAGCGGCGGACGAGCTCGCCGAGCGCGTCGAGCGCCTGGCGGGTGGTGCTCTGGTCCCGAGTGACGTCCTCGATCTGCTCGTAATGGCTGAGCGCGATCAGATAATAAGCATAAGCCGCGTCGCGGTTGCCGGGATGGATCGAGAGGAAGCGGCGGGCGGAATCGACCGATTTGGTGTAATCGCGGGCCGCGTAATAGCTGAAGGCGCTCATCAGCTGGGCGCGGCGCGCCCAGACCGAATAGGGATGCTGGCGCTCGACCTCGTCGAACAGGGCGCCGGCGACGGGATAATTGCGCCGGTCCAGCTCCCGCTTGGCAAGGTTGTAGAGCGTGTTGACGTCGCGGGCGACATATTGGGTGTCGGCCCGCGTCTTCTTGCCCCCGCTGGCGCAGCCGGCGAGGGGAAGGACCAGGCTCACCATCAGGACGGCGGCGACAGAGCGGGTATGGTTACGCAGCATGGGGGCTTCTTAGCGAAGGGTTGGGACGAGGCCAAGCGCCGACTAGGAACGGCGTGAGGGCGGGGGTTGCGGCGCAATAGTGGCTGCGCGCGATGAACGGCGGTTTAATGTCTGGGCTGTAGGGGAACCGCCATGCTTCGCGTTCTGACGCTCTCGACACTCTATCCGGATCCCGGCCGCCCCTCCTTCGGAGTGTTCGTCGAGCGGCAGACACTGGCTCTGGCCGCCCGCGAAGGTGTGGAAGTCGAGGTGGTGGCGGGGCGTGGACTGCCGCTTTGGCCGCTCAGCCTGCATCCGCATTACGCCGCCAGGGCGAAGCTCGCTCCGAAGGAAATCCGCAACGGGCTCGCCGTCCACCGCCCGCGCTTCCGGATCTGGCCGGGCCTTGGCTCGGGCGGATCGGCCCGGTCGCTGGCCGCCGCGGTGCTGCCGCTCGCCCGCGGCCTGCGCTTCGACGTGATCGACGCCGAATTCTTCTGGCCCGACGGGGTGGCGGCGATGCACCTGGCCGCCGCGCTCGGGCGACCCTTCTCGATCAAGGCGCGCGGGAGCGACGTGCATTTGTGGGGCCGCCACCCGGCCGTCGCGGCTCAGATCCTGGAGGCGGCCCGGGCGGCCGACGGCCTCCTCGCGGTTAGCGGAGCGCTGAAGAGCGACATGGCGGCTTTGGGGACGCCGGAGGAGAAGATCCGCGTCCATCATACCGGAGTGGACCTCGACGGGTTCCGGCCGGTCGACCGGGCCCAAGCCAAGCGCGGCCTGGGGGTGGAGGGGCCGCTGATCGTCACGCCCGGCAACCTCATTGCGCTCAAGGGCCAGCGGCTTGCTCTCGAGGCGCTCGCCGGCGTGCCCGGGGCGACCTTGCTGATCGCCGGCGAAGGCCCGGAGCGGCCGGCGCTCGAGGCGCTGATCGCGAGGCTTGGCCTGGCGCCCCGGGCGCGGCTTCTCGGCAGCGTCCCTCCGGACAGGATGCCGGAGCTGCTCGGAGCCGCCGACCTGATGCTTCTCCCATCCGAGCGCGAGGGGCTGGCGAACGTCTGGATCGAAGCGCTCGCCTGCGGCACTCGGCTGCTGATCACCGACGTCGGCGGCGCCCGCGAAGTGGTCGACCGGCCCGAGGCCGGGCGGCTCGTCGCGCGGGAGCCCAGGGCGATCGCGGCCGCCGCCCGGGAGATGCTGGCGTCGCCGCCCGATCCGGCGCAGGTGCGCCGCTCGGCGGAGCGGTTCAGCTGGGAGCGCAACGGTTCCGAGCTTCACGCGCATTTGCAGGGGCTGATCCGCTAGTCTGCCTCCCTATCCCCGGAGGGGATGGGGAGGGGGACCACCCGAAGGGTGGTGGAGGGGCATTTGGAGGAAGCCTGCGAGATACCCCTCCACCATGCTTCGCATGGTCCCCCTCCCCATCGCTTCGCGACAGGGAGGCAAGTCTAAAGCGGCATGAGCGCCGCGGCGATCCAGCGTTCCTCGCCGCGAAGCAGGCCCCAGGTGCGGGCGGCGGCGCGGCTGTCCATGACTTCGAGGCCGATCCCGCGCTCCTCCAGCGTCTCGCGCAGGGCGCGCGGCGGGTGATTGAGGCGGGGCCCGGTGCCGAGGATCAGGAACTCGGGCGCCGGGCTGAGGGCGAGCAATGGCTCGAGGTGGGCGACCGTCAAGCCCGACAAGGCGGGCGCGGCCCATTCGCCGGCGCTCAGCGGGGTGAGAAGGAGCGCCCGGTAGACGCCCTCGTCGACCACGAACCCGCCGCCGGAAAAGCCCGCGACGACCGGACCTTCGGCGGCGGGGTCGCGGTCGAAGCGGGCCATCAATAGCCTTCGTTGTGGCTCGTGACGCGCTCCCCGCCGGAGGTCGCGGCATTGTTCTTCGGGAGGAAGCTGTTCGAATCCACCTTCAGCCAGACCAGCCAGGGCGCGGCGATGTAGACGGTGGAATAGGTCCCGACGATGACGCTGATCAGCAGCGCCGTGGTGAAGCTCTGGATGATGTCGGGGCCGAGGAGCATCAGCGACCCCAAAGCGAGCAGCATTGCGAAATTGGTGGCGACGGTGCGCGACAGCGTCTCGTTCATCGAGAGGTTGAGGAGCGATACGATGTCCATCTTCCGGTATTTGCGCAGATTCTCGCGGACCCGGTCGTAGATGACGATCGTGTCGTTGAGCGAATAGCCGATCAGGGTGAGCAACGCGGCGACGACGTTGAGATCGAACTCCATCTGGGTGAGCGCGAAGAAACCCAGGGTGAGGGTGACGTCGTGGAACAATGAGAACATCGCCCCGACCCCGAACTGCCATTCGAAGCGGATCCAGATGTAGATGACGATTCCGATCGCCGAGAGAAGGAGCGCGAGCGCGCCGTCCCAGAGAAGCTCGTCCGAGACCTTCCCCGAAACGGTGTCGACCGCGTCGATCCGGACCCCGGGATAACGCTGCTCCAGCGCCTGGCGGACCTTCGAGGCCGCCTGATTCGCGCCTTCCTCTCCCCCTTCCGGAAGCGGAAGGCGGATCGATATCTCGCGGGTGCTTCCGAACTCGGATATGCTGGGATCGCCGAGGCCGAGGCCGGTGACTTCCGAGCGGAGCTTGTCCAGCGACGGCGGCTGGGCGAAGGTGGTCCGGATCACCTGCCCGCCGACGAAGTCGACCCCGAAGTTGAGGCCCTTGACCGCGATCAGCGCGATCGAGGCAGCCATCAGCAACATCGAGATCAGGATGGCCAGGTTGCGCCAGCGAAGGAAATCGAGGTTGGTGTCGTCGGGGATGAGTTTCAAAAGGCGCATGTGAACTCCGTCACCCCGGCGAAAGCCGGGGCCTCATGACGAAAGAGGCTCGACGGGTGAGCCGAGGTCCCCGCTTTCCCCGGGATGACGGGATGCTTTTTCATATCCTGAGCTCCGTCGGGCGCTTGCTCAGCCAGATCGACACGAACATGCGGGTGACGGTGACAGCGGTGAAGACGGAGGTGGCGATTCCGATCATCATCACGACCGCGAAGCCCTTCACCGGGCCGGAGCCGAAATAATAGAGCAGAAGGCCGGCGATGACGTTGGTGATGTTGGCGTCGAAGATCGCGGTGCGCGCTTCGTCATAGCCGTGCTGGACCGCCTCCATCACCCGCCGCCCGCGCCTGTGCTCCTCGCGGATCCGCTCGTTGATGATGACGTTGGCGTCGACGGCCGCGCCGACGGTGAGCACGAAGCCGGCGATCCCGGGCAGGGTGAGGGTCGCGAACGGAGCCATGATCCCAAGGATCACGATCACGTTCAGGACGAGGGCGATGTTCGCATATATCCCGAAGCGCCCGTAGGTCAGCCACATGAAGAGCAGGATCCCGACCGTGCCCACGATCCCGGCGATGACGGCGCTCCGGATCGAGTCGCGGCCGAGATCCGGGCCGACGGTCCGCTCCTCGATCACCTTGAAATCGACCGGGAGGTCGCCCGAGCGCAGCTGGATGGCGAGATCGGTGGCGGCCTGGACCGTGAAATTGCCGGAGATGTTCGCCTGGCCGCCGAGGATCGGCTCCTGAATGGTCGGAGCCGACAGGACGACGTTGTCGAGGACGATGGCGAAGGGCTTCTGGACGTTCTGCTGGGTGATCCGGCCGAAGGCGCGCGAGCCTCGGGTGTCGAAGCGGATGCTCACCACCGGCTGGTTGTTCTCGTTGAAGGTCTGCTGGGCGTCGACCAGCTGG
>DASVTA010000100.1:0-3230 GCA_036387815.1 Allosphingosinicella sp. | reverse complement strand
ATATAACGGAACCAATACATTAACCAAGGTTAAGATGAACGAATATTTTATAAAACAACTAAGCAAGGGCGTTCCGGTTCCGTCACCATCGAACGGCCCCGTCTATCCCAGCTATGTGGACCTCGATCCTTTCATCGACGTTGCTCGCCTGAAAAGGCTCGACGCCTATGTGCGCGAGCGGCTGGAGCGGCGGATCGAGCGCGCCCGCGACCTGCAATTCTACACCGGGCCTTTCCTGCTCGACGGTCGGGCGCCCGACCGGCCCGGGCCCCGAATGGTCTATCTCGCCCACTCCGCGCGCGGTCACGGCCTGGAAGCCTATTACGACCTCGACGACACCGAGGTGTGGAAGCCGAGCGAGGAGGCGGAGGAATTTTCGGAGCTGATCGACTTCATCGCCACCCTGCCGTTCGCCGCGACCGGCCGGATGCTGATCATCTACGACGACAGCGGCCGCCAGGTCCCCGCCCACCGCGACCATGACAGCGCCGATCTGTGCCACGAATTCATCTGGATGCGGACCAATTTCGACAAGCCCTTCTACATGCTGGATCCGGAGACGGGCAAGAAGGTCTACGTCGAGGGCCACAGTGCCTGGTTCGATACGGTCAACCAGTTCCACGGCGCCGACGCCTCGGGCGGGCTTTCCTGGAGCATCCGGATCGACGGCCGCTTCGACGAGGATTTCCGCCGGCGCATCCCCTTCCCGGCCGACGGGCGGGCCGCGGCGCCTGCGCTGTGGGCCGGGGCCGGGGTACGCTGAGCCGAGTGCAACAAAGGGCGGCGCGGTCGGTTCTCGCTTTCGACAGGTAGTGGCGGGTGGGGTGCCGAAAGGAACCCGTATGTTGCGTTATGTGATGGCAGCTCTCCTCGCCTCCGCGCCCGTCGGCGCGGCCCCCGCCCAGGAGGAGAAGTCCGCCGGATGGGCGCTCGCGGCGATGGCCAACGGGTGCATGCTCCAGGCCGTGTCGCCGCGCGGGACGATGCTTTCGATCTGGGCCTTCGCCGGCGAGGAGAAGCTTGGCTTCCTGCTTCAGAATCGCGGCTGGGAAGTGCGGGACGGCGAGAAGACTCCGCTCCAGGTCGAGTTTCAGGGCGCCCGCGCCTGGCCGGTCGAGGCCACCGCCCGCGCCCATATCGATTCCGACGGGCCCGGCCTCTTCTTCACCGTCGAGCCGGGCGGCCGCGGCAATTTCCTCGCCGCCTTCACCAGCGCCGAAGGCATGCGCATCCGCCGCGACGGGGCGAGCGTCGACACTCTGCCGCTGGCCGGCAGCCGCGACGCCATGTCGAGCCTTGCCCGATGCCTGGCCCAGCGCTGGAAGGAATCGCCCCCGGCGCCCGCCGAGCCGAAAGAGGCGGCGCCCGACGAGACGATCTAGGCGCGAAGCACCGCGAGCAAGGCGGGTGGCCCGCAGGGGCCGTCCGGCTTGGCCGGAGATGCGAAGCGACGGCCGGCCTGCCGCGCAGCGGACAGGTCGCACGTCACGCAATTCAGTTCCGTGACGGCCCCGCGGCCCAGCCGTCCGCTGGCCTTATTTGAAGAAGCTCTGTCCCGGCCGCGTCGGCGGCGCCTGCTTCTCCGGCCTCGGCCTAGGCGGCGGCCGCCGCTCGGCGCGCGCCGCCGCCTCGGCGCCGTGGGTGGCGAGCTTGAGATAGGCGCCGTGCGCCCGCCTCAGCCGCTGCCGTTCGGCCTCGCTGGTGGCCGTGCCAAGCTGGCTCAGCGCCTCCTCGGCCTTCGCCTGATAATCCTCGGCCGTGCTCATGGGTGAATTCCTCGATGGCGGGGGGCCCGGCGGCTTGCCGGGCGCGTGGGCAGGAGCGTGCGCCCTTTCCCCTCCGCGGGCAACCTCAATCGGGCCCGAAGCCGGGCCGGGCCGGGACTAAGGCGGCGGCGCCCCCCGCCTTGCCGTTGCAATGTAGGAATGTTCGAGGAATGTTCCGCGCATGGACCCCCGCACGCCCTTCCCAGTCCTCTGCGACCGCTGCCGCGCCGAAGGGCGCGCCGGCGAAGCGGAGTTCGAAACCCTCGCCGGCCTCGGCGACCTTCTCGATTTCGAGCCCGTCCCGCGCCGTGTCGCCCGGGCCGACGGCTGGACGCCGGAAAACCACCGCGCCTATGTCGCCGCCCTCGCCGTCACCGGCTCCGAGCGCCAGGCCTGCGCCGTCGTCGGGCGCGCCGCCTTCGGGATCAGCCAGCTGCGCAAATGCGCGGGCAGCGAAAGCTTCTTCGCCGCCTGCGATGCGGCGCTGGAGATCTGGCGCGAGCGCGAGCGCGTCCGCCGCTCCGACAACCTCCTCGCCGCCGCCCACGGCGAGGCGGCCCGCATCCATGGGCGGCCCCCATTGGCCTGGAGCGGAGCCGCCTCGCGCCGCCTTCCTTCGGACCCGGAGCCGCCTTCCGAGGCTCCGCCCGACCCGGCCGGCGAGGAGCAGCGCAAGCTCGAGCTTCTCGAGGCGATCGTCGGCAAGCTGGCGATCAAGCTGAAGCAGGAGCGCGACGCCCGGCTGGAGGGCCGTATCGCCGATGCCGATTTCTACCTCCGCCAGTTCACCTGCCTGGAAGTGGCGCTCGACCTGATCAGCGGCGACGGCTGGCGCGCTCTCGCCGACTTTCGAAGCCGCGGCTACTCGCTGCTCCACATCGCCCAGACTCCCATGTCGAAGCTGGTCGACGCGGTTCGCCGCCAGCATTGGGAGGAAGCCGGCGACCCGCCCCGTCCCGAGCACCCGCCCCGCCACCTGCTGGAAGAGAAGGGCGATTTCGACGTCGAGCCCCTCGAATGCGGTCGCACCGACGACCCGCGCGACCTGGACGAGCAGCAGCGCGCCTTCGACGAACGCCACGTCCGCGACGCCCAGGCGCAAGTGGAGTGGGAAGCCGAAGCCCGCCGAGACTATGAACGCCGGCGCGCCGGCGACGCCGATTCATAGACGAAGCGCCGGGCAAGGCCGGCCGGCCTGCGCGGAGCGACAGGACCGACGTCACCTATTCAGCTCGTGAAGGCCCTCAGCCCCGCATTCCCGCGATGATTCCGAGCACCAGCGACAGGAGCACGCTGCCCGGCCCCCAGGCGAGCGCGAACAAGGCGACGAACGCCACCCACAAAGCCGGCCGCACCCTCCGCCCCTCCCGCCACAGGGCCAGCCGCCGCGCATCCGCACTGATCGCGGCGATCACATCCTCCTCGACCGAATGCGGCTCGACCTCATGCTCGAGGAACAATTCC
>DASVTA010000099.1:0-4865 GCA_036387815.1 Allosphingosinicella sp. | reverse complement strand
CTCTTGTCACCACCGCGCCGACCGGCACCTCGCCGTCGGCCGCCGCGGCGCGCGCCTCGTCGAGCGCACGGCGCATCGGTTCTGAGAAAGCGGCGGTCACTTGGGACGCCTAATAGGAAGCCGCCCGGGCGGGAAGCCTATTGCTGGTTGGCCTGCTCGCTGCCGCCGACCTCGACCCTGGGCACCTCGAGCTGGACGTTGGTGGTGGTCGTTCCGACGGTCACGGGGTTCACCTTCACCTCGAACTTGGGGGCCTGGGCGTTCTGGGTCTGGTTGAGATCGATGAGGTTCAGCCAGACGGCGCCGATGACGAGCAGGATGAGCAAAGCGACAATCAGCAGGATGGCGCGTAACATGGATCAGCTTCCTCCGTTCGTCCGACAACGAGGCCTACGCCATTCGGTTGCAGGTCCGCAACGAGCGTTTCGACCGCCGCTCGCCAGCTTCAGGTTGACGAAACCGCCTTGCGCGGCTATCCGCCCCGGCTTTCCGGGACCGTCTTACGGCCCCGCTTCAAACCAGGACGAGACATTATGTCGCGCATTTGCGAGCTGACCGGCAAGGGCCGGCAGGTGGGCCACAACGTTTCCCACGCCAACAACAAGACCAAGCGCACTTTCCTGCCGAACCTGCAGAACGTGACCTTGATCAGCGAGTCGCTGGGCCGGGGAGTGAAGCTTCGCGTCTCGATGAACGGCCTTCGCTCGGTCGAGCATGTCGGCGGCTTGGACAATTGGCTCCTGAAGTCGAAGGACGACGCGCTGAGCCTCAAGGCCCGCCGCCTGAAGCGCGAGATCGCCAAGAAGCAGCAGGGCGAGACGGCGACCGCCGCCTGACCTCCGTCATCCCGGCGAAAGCCGGGACTTCCATGAATTGAGGCGCAGGCGTATCTTCCGCGCCGAGGGCCCGGCTTTCGCCGGGGTGACGGCATGAGGCGGGATCATTCCGCCAAAGCGAACTTCATCAGCAAGGTCCGCTGGAACGGGCTGTAATTGTCGTCCGAGGCAAGCCAGAGGATCGTCCGGCCGCCCTCGGCCGTGACGCTCAGCGCTTCGAGATTGTCGCGCAAGACCGGCCCCTCGAACACCGCCGCCTCTTCGCCCGCGATCAGCGCCCCCTCCCTCGGCTCGCCGAGGGTGACGATGGTCAGCTTGGCGGTGAAGCCCGCGAACAGGCTGACGCTCCGGTTGAGCAGCACGAGCCTTCCGTCCGGCAGCCGGGCGGCGTCGGTTATCCGATAGCCGGCGGGCGGGCGGTAGCGCAGCCGCGTCGCCCTCGTCCCGCGGACCGAAGGGTCGCCGGCGAAGAGCACAGCCTCGCTGTCTCCGCCGGCGCCTTCGGCGAAAACGAGGAATCGGCCGTCGGCCAGGCGGACCATGGCCTCGGGCCCCCTGTTGGCGCTCCAGCGCGCCATTCCCGGCGGGGCGGCGGCCGAGCGCGGCTCGAAGCGGGCGCGATCGTAACGCCAAATCGCATTGGCCTGCTCGTAGGCGAGCCAGACCCGGCTGCCCTCGACTACCACCGATTCGATATCGCGGTTGACCTTCGCGCCCGGCGGCCCCGGCCCCGCCTCGACCATCGAGATCCGCGCCCGCACCGGGCTTCGTCCGGAAGGGAGGGACAGCCGGATGAGCCAGCCGGCATCGCTGAGGGCAAGCGCCTGACCGCCTTCGACGTGGAGCGCGGATATTCCGCCGAGGCGGCGGTCGTTGCTGGTCAGCGCCCAACCGCCGAGCCAGACGAGCCGCCCGAGCCGCTTCGCGGCGGGATCGTCTTCCTGCAGGGTCAACGGCCGGAAACTCACCAGCGTGGCGGCCGGGGGCGGGTCACGCTGCTGCAGGGCCGGGGGGGCGAACGTCGCCAGCAGCGGAAGCGCCATGAGGAGGCAGAGGGCGCGCCCGCCCCTCGAAACGTTCCGCTGCCCGGAAACTCCCGCCAACCTCCGGCTCCTATTCACCGCCATCCGTGGCGCCAAAGCTTCGGCCTACCGCAAAAATGCAACAGGGACCCCTTCCAATCGATCTGTCGGGCGAAGCGGGGTGGCCTTGTGGAGTATGTGTAATGAACAAGATTCTTCTCTCGATGGCCGCTGTGAGCGCCATTGCCGTCGCGGCTCCGGCCGCGGCTCAAACCGGCTACGGATATAATAATGTCAACGCCGGAGGCGGCGTCGGAATCTCCAACCGCATCGCGCAGCTGGACGCCCGTGTCCAGGCGGCGATCCAGACGGGCGAGATCGATCGCACCGAGGCTCGTAACCTGCGCATGCAGGTTCGCCAGCTCCAGCGGCTCGAGCGCCAATACAGTCTCAACGGCCTTACCCAGTCCGAGCGGCAGGATCTCCAGCAGCGCCTGCGGACGCTCCGCCAGGATATCCGAATCGCCGACAACGGCCGCTACGATCGCGACACCCGCTTCGGCAATTGGCAGGATGACGGCTATAACGGCCAGGGCGGCCCCTACGAGCAGTCCTACGACACTGCCTGCGACACCCGCAGCGGCGGCGTGATCGGCGGAGTGATCGACAGCGTCCTCGGCCGCAGCAACGATTGCGGCCTGCGCGTCGGCGCCCGGGCGAGCGGCAACCTCTATTCGGTGCCGTCGCAATATCGCTACCAGTATCGCGACGGCAACGGCGTCTACTACCGGTCGGACGGCCGCAACATCTACCAGATCGACGCCCGCACGAACACGGTGCTGAGGGTCGAGTCCATGAACCGCTAAGCCGACTTCCACCGGCTAAGAGAAGGCGCTCCAGCTCCGGCTGGGGCGCCTTTTGCGTGCGGGCCGCCCCGGCCTCGCCCCGATTCGAAAATAGAAGCTGACGCGCGCTTTCAAGTCGGCTAAATAGTTGAAGAATCTGTAGAGCTTAGGGGATTGGGGATGAAGCGCTTTCGGTCCGGAACGGCATTGGCCCTGCTTGCGATGCTTTCGTCCTGCGGCGGTGGCGGCGGCGGCGGCGGCAATCCCGCGCCTCCGGTCGCTGGGCCGACCCCGACCCCGCCGCCCCCGGCGAGCTCCGCCTGCTCGCTGAGTTCGCGGCAGGCTTGGGTGGCCGCGCAGATGAAGGAATGGTATCTGTTTCCGGAGACCCTGCCGGTCAGTCTCAGCCCGGCCTCCTACACGAACGTCGACGATTATCTCGACGCGCTGACGGCGACCGCACGGGCTCAGGGCCGCGACCGCTTTTTCACCTACCTGACCTCCATCAAGGAGGAGAATGCCTTCTTCAATTCGGGGTCGAGCGCCGGCTTCGGAGTCCGTTTCTCGTACGATTCCGGTCAGAACCGGGTCTTCGTCATCGAAGCCTATGAAGGAGCGCCCGCGCTCGCGGCCGGGATCGACCGGGGCACCGAGCTTCTGGCGATCGGCACGAGCTCCGGCAATTTGCAGCTGGTCAGCAATCTCATGGCCTCCGGCGGGCCGCAGGCCGTCAGCCAGGCGCTCGGGCCGGGGGATCCGGGGGTCACTCGGGTCCTGCGCATCTCCGATGCGAGCGGCACCCGCGAGGTCACCGTCACCAAGGCGGATTACGAGTTGAAGCCCGTGTCGAGCCGCTACGGCGCCAGGATCATCGACAATGGCGGCCGCAAGGCCGGCTACGTCAACCTGAGGACGTTCATCAACACCGCCGATCCGGCGCTTCGACAGGCTTTTGCGAGCTTCAAGGCGGCCGGAGTGACCGACGTGATCGTCGACGTGCGCTACAATGGCGGCGGCCTCGTCTCGATCGCCGAGCTGATCGGCGACCTGATGGGCGCCAACCGCTCGACCAGCGACGTGTTCAGCTTCACCACCTTCCGGCCGGAAAAGTCGTCGAACAATTCGACGCGCTTCTTCCAGCCCAAGGCCGAATCGATCGCGCCCACCCGGATGGCGTTCATCGCCACCACCAGCTCCGCCTCGGCGAGCGAGATGATCATCAACGCCTTCATCCCCTATTACGGCAAGAACGAAGCGCTTGTAGGGACCAACACCTACGGCAAGCCGGTCGGCCAGATCGCGCTCGACCAGGCGGCGTGCGACGACCGGCTTCGGGTCGTCGCGTTCAAGACCGAGAATGTGGCGCGCCAGGGCGATTATTTCCAAGGCCTGGCAAGCAAGGTGGAAGCGAGTTGCGCGGCGGGCGACGACTTCACCCGCCAGCTCGGCGATCCGCAGGAGGCGTCGACCAGGGCGGCGCTGGACTTCCTCGCCGGGCGGCCCTGCACCCCGATCAGCGCCTCCGGCGGCGGGATCACCCCCCAGGCCGTGAAGAGCAAGCCCGAGCTTCTGATGCCGGACCGGCCGAGCGTGGCGCAGCGCGAGGCGCCGGGCACGTTCTAGGCCCGGCCCTCTGGCCGAGGCCGGAGTCCGGGCGATGAACCTTACCTGTGGATGCCGTTCAGGCTGACCTCACCGCGAAAGGCGCTGGGTAGCGTCAAGCGTTGGGGAGCGCCCGAAACAGGAGCATCGACATGAACAAGACACTTTTGATCGCCTTGGCCGCCACGTCGGCGATTACGGTCGCAGCGCCCGCCTCCGCCCAGTCCGGCGGCTATGGCGGCAACGGCTACGGCGCCAACAGCAACGTCGAAATGCGCTCCGACCAGCTGCAGATGCGGCTCCAGGCCGGAGTCCGCAGCGGCGCGATCACCCGCGCCGAAGCCATGCCGCTGCGCGAGCAATTGCGCCAGCTGACCCGGCTCGAGGCGGTTTACGCGCAGGGCGGGATCAGCGGCCGCGAGCGTGCCGATCTGCAGCACAGGATCAACTCGCTTCGCCAGGGCATCCGAATGGCCGAGCGCAGCGGCGACAGCCGCTACGGCCGGGACGACGATCGCTACGACCGCGACGACGATCGTTACGACCGCGACGACCGCTAC
>DASVTA010000098.1:0-7047 GCA_036387815.1 Allosphingosinicella sp. | reverse complement strand
GACGGGAAGAAGCGGGCCCCTCCCCGCTCCAGCGTCCGGGGCCGGCCGACCGTGTCGGGGATGATCTCCAATATGCCGCCTTCATGATTCCCCGGGTCCGAAAGCTCGACCGACACGGAGACCAGCCGGCGATCCGTCGCGTCGTAGCCGGCGTCGCTGTGCCAGGCGCGGAAGTGGCCGCCCTCCTCGTAGCGAAGGATCTGCAGCGGCTCCGCGATCGGGCCGACGGCGATCGCGAACGCACGCCCGGCTTCCGCGAACAGCCGGTCGAGCCGGTCGTATATCCAGGCCGTCGCCGCGCCTCGCGGATGATGGCTCGTCAAAGCCGAACGGACGGACCTGTCCACCGTGTCGCCGGCGCCGGCCCAGACCGTCGCCGGTGCAAGGCCGGCGCGTTCCCCCAGGGCGACGATAGAATCGCACTCGCGGTCGCTGAACGCCGTCGGGACGTCGTGGATGAGCGGCATCAGCGCACGCTAGCGCGAGGGCGGCAGAATCGGTAGCGGGAGTTTACAGCAAGCCGCGGACGACAATGGTCCGTCATGCACAAGGAGGCCATCAATGAGAGCGGGCAGCATATTGGAGACGATCGGCCGAAGTCCCCACATCCGGGTGAACCGGCTGTTCGGCGACGCCGAGGTCTGGGTGAAGTCGGAGCGCTCCAATCCCGGCGGTTCGATCAAGGACCGGATCGCTTTGGCGATGATCGAGGACGCGGAGCGCTCCGGCGCCCTGAAGCCGACCGGGACGATCGTCGAGCCGACCTCCGGCAACACCGGGATCGGCCTCGCCATGGTCGCCGCGGTCAAGGGCTATAAGCTCATCCTGGTGATGCCCGAGAGCATGAGCCTGGAGCGGCGCCGGCTGATGCTCGCTTACGGCGCAAGCTTCGACCTCACCCCGCGCGAGAAGGGCATGAAGGGCGCGATCGAGCGGGCGAAGGAACTGCTCGGCGAGATCGACGACAGCTGGATGCCGCAGCAGTTCGAGAACCCGGCCAATATCGAGGTCCACCTGCGCACCACCGCCCAGGAGATACTCGAGGATTTCCGCGATTCGCCGATCGACGTCCTGATCACCGGAGTCGGCACCGGCGGCCACATCACCGCTTGCGCCCAAGTCCTGAAGAAGGAGTGGCCGGAGCTCAAGGTGTTCGCGGTCGAGCCGACCCTGTCCCCGGTCATCTCCGGCGGCCAGCCGGGCCCGCACCCGATCCAGGGCATCGGTGCCGGCTTCATCCCCGCCAACCTCCACACCGACGCGATCGACGGAGTGATCCAGGTCGACCCGGCCGACGCCAAGGAAATGGCGCGGCGCGCGGCGCGCGAGGAAGGCGTGCTGGTCGGGATCAGCTCCGGGGCGAGCCTCGCCGCGGTGCGCCAGAAGCTGGACGAGATCGGCCCGGGCAAGCGTATCCTCACCTTCAACTACGACACCGGCGAACGCTACCTCTCGGTCCCGGACTTCCTTCCGGAGGCTTGAAGTCCTTCGATACGGGCTCTCGCCTTCGCTCAGTCCCTACTCAGGATGAGCGGCTCTCTACGCTCATGCTGAGTAGCCGGTGAGCTTGTCGAACCGGCGTATCGAAGCACGCCTCGATATCTCCGCGGCCAGCGCTTCCGCCGCCTCGGCCGAAAGGTCGACGATGCGGGGCGCGTTGATCATCGGGGCTCCGGCCGTGTCGACCGAGAGGGTCGCGAGACCGAGCCGCCGCTGGATCGGGCCGCGGCTTTGGCTGAGCGACTGGACGCTGCTCAGCGGCACCAGCCACAGCCGCCGTCGCCAGACGCCGCGGGCGACGAAGAGCATGTCCCCGTCGAGCGCGTAGCGGTGGAAATGCCGCTCCAGCGCGGCGGCGGCGCCGAGCAGCGGCAGCAGGGCCACCAGCCCGAGGGCGAGCGGCGCCCACCAGGACAGCGCGGCGATGACGACGAGCGCCGGCGCCAGCTTCGCCGCCAGGCTCCGCACGATGTGCCGCCTCGAGACCGGAACCAGCTCCGGCGGCGGCGGCAGGCGCATCGGCGGAACCTGCGCCAGCACCGCTTCGATCTCGCTTCGAACGGCAAAGGGCGCCGCACTCTGGTTGCCGCCGCGGTCGCTGCCCGCGCCCAGCGTCTGGAAGGACAGGCCCGACCAGCCGAACAGGCTTCGGACCGGCCCGCTGGAGACCTCCGCCAGTTGCACCCGCCGGCGCGAGATGACGGCTTCGCTCCGGGTGAAAAGGCCGCGCTCCCGCCGGAGCCGGTCGCCCTCCAGCGAAAGCCTGAAGCCGTAATCCCGCGCGAGCGTCCGAAGGATCCCGGCCGCGACGCCCAGCACCGCCGCCACCAGCAGCACCGCGGCGATCGCTCCGAAGGTCCAGCGGGCCGGCAGATATTCGTCGACCAGCCCGATCCAGCGCGCCGGATCGTAAAGGTCGAACGGCAGGAAGCGGTCGAAGGTCTGGAGGAAGGCGAAGAGGCCGGCGATGTAGACCAGCGAGAAGTTGAAGAGCCCGAACAGGACCAGCCGGGGCGGAGCCATGGCGAAGATCTCCCGAGCGGCGGGAGGCGCGGCCTCGTCTCCTTCTTCCGCGGCGGCCTCGCCCGCGCGCCGGGCTCGCACGGCTTCGCGCAGCCGATAGGCCTCGGCGATCGAGACGCTGTCGAGCAGCCCCTCGTCCTTCCCTCCCGCACCCGTCTCGATCCTCACCTTGGCGAGGCCGAACAGCCTGGCGAGGAAGGTGCGCTCGATATCGACGTCCTGGACGCGGTCGAAGGGGATGTTGCGCCGGTTTCGGTTGAGGACGCCGCTTTCGATCACGATCTCCGCCGGCCCGACCCGGTAGCTGAACCGCCTCCAGACGAGCCATTTCAGGGCGAGCAGGAGGATCGCGAGGCCGGCGGCGAGATAGAGGGCTCCCGACAGGCCGGTTCTCGAGGAGAAGGCAAGCGCCGCGGGCGCCGCAACCAGGGTCTGCGGCGCCTCCTTGACGAAGCGAAGCGCGATGGTGCCCGGATGAAGACGGCGGGCGGCGCCGTCGCTCACGCCGGCTCCTCGCGGATCCGCCCGCGGATCTCGTCGCGCATGCATTCGGCCGTAGTCCGGGTGAGGCCGGGTACGACGATCTGGCTGTGCAGGGTGCCGGCGGTGTGGAGGACGAGGCTGCAGATGCCGAGAGCGCGCTCGAGCGGCCCCTGGCTGATGTCGATATGCTGGACCCGGTCGAGCGGGACCACCGTGTGGACCCGGATCCAGACTCCACGGGCAACCCGCAGTTCTTCGGAATCCATTCCGTAGCCCCAGGCGCGGTAGCGGCGCGGGGGCGCCCAGAGCGACAGATAGATGAGAAGGAGCAGGGCCGGCGCGAGAATGACCCCCCAGGGCAGGTCGATGCGGGTGCGAAGCGCGATCTCTCCCCCCAACGCTGCGGCGGAGATGATTGCGCCGGCGAACGCGCCTCGGATCCGCATCAGCCGGAGCAGCCCGCCATTCAGCGGAGTCAGCGACGAATTGTCCATGGCGCACCATAAGCCGCGCTCGTGGCAGGCGTCCACCACAGGAAGGAGGAACCCCCCTCCGGGCGCAGCGTTGAGCCTCCGAAACAAACGGAGATACCGACATGACCGAGCCTGTTCGCGAGCGCGAGACGACCGTCGTCCATACCGATTCCGGCGGTGGCGGAGGCGGGACGATCATCGCCGTCGTCCTCCTGATCGCCGTCCTCGCGCTGCTCTTCTACTTGTTCGGCGGGCAGCTCATGGGCGGTGCCGACAGCACGACCGACGTCAAGGTCGACGTGACGGCGCCGGCCAAAAGCAGCTGAACCATCCGGTGAATGACGTCCGGTAATCGCGGAGCGCGCGGTCGGGCCTTCCGCCTGTAACCTAGGAGAGTGAAATGACCGATCCCGACCGCGAGCGCGAGATCCCGCGAGAGACGGTGCGCGACACCGAGCGGACCACCATCATCCAGACCGACGGCGGGCGGGACCGCGGCGGCGGCGGGGTCATCCTCGCCGTCGTCGTGATCCTGGCGCTTCTGGCAGTGCTTTATTTCGTCTTCAGCGGCAGCTTCAACCGCGCCGCCGACAGCGTCGGGGTCAACGTCAACGTCGAGGCGCCCAAGGTCGACATGCCGAACGTCAAGATGCCGGAGAGCATCGAGCTGAAGGTGCCTGACGAGATCGACGTCACCACCGACGGCGGCGGCAACAAGGCGGATTGAGGTTCGAAAGGGTGAATGGAGGCTGACGGACCCATTCAGAGATTCCTAAACCGAATCAACGCATAAGCTCAGGGTCGGTCTGCGGATCGACCCCTCGAGTCGCGTAACGAGGGAGGGGCCGGTCGCCGAGAAGCGGCCGGCCCCTTACCTTTTCATGTCCTCCCCATCGAAGATGGGGAGGGGACCACATGAAATGTGGTGGAGGGGTAGAAGGCCCCGAAGCCCGCAGGTTCGCGCGATATCCACCAGGATGTCGACAGCTACCCCTCCACCACCCTTCGGGTGGTCCCCCTCCCCGCTGCTTCGCCGCAGGGAGGATCAGCTACTCCCGGGTCGCAGGAGCGTTGGGATTGCCCCCGCCCTCGACCTCCTCCTCGCCCAATTGTCCGTGCCCGTGATAGGGCATTTCGGTCTGGCCGCCGGTTCCGTTGAAACCCTCCTTGCCGCCGCCCTCCTTGCCGGTATGCGGATTGGGATAGGCGCCGCCGCCGGAATCGCCTCCGCCCTGCCGCCCGTTGTGGCTGTCGTCCTCGTCCATCGCTCGCTCCTCTCAGCGGCCTGAATGAGCCGCCGGGCGGGAGGTTCCGGCAAGGGTCAGTAGGCGGTGCGCGCCAGCCGCCGGCCTTCGAAAGCCGAAGCCCCGGCGCTTCTCATCCCCACCGGCGCGAGCACCGAGGCGACGGGCGGACGCTGGGCGATGGGAAGCCCTGCGTGGGTCGCCATCACCGCCGCCTCGGCGATGCTCTTCACCCCGAGCTTGGCCATGATGTGCGCCCGGTGCATCTCGACCGTCCGGACGCTTATCCCAAGCTCGTGCGCAACCGCCTTGTTGGAGCGGCCGCCGAACAGGGAGAGCGAGATGTCGAGCTCGCGTGCGGTCAGCCGGGCCAGCCGCGCCTGGGCTATTCGCCGCGCCTCCCCCCGCTCGAGCGAGGCTTCGAGCGCATTCCACGCCGGCACCAGGGCCGCAGCGAGCTTCTGCGCCTCAATGGGCTTTTCAAGGAAGTCGAGCGCTCCCAGCTTCATCGCCTGGACCGCGACCTCGACCCTGGGCGCGGCGCTCATCGCAAGGATCGGCCAGCCCGTGTCCCGCTGCACGAGCGCGGCGAGGGTGGCCAGGCCATCCTCGCAATCCATGTCGAGAAGCACGCATCCCGGCATCAGATGCCCGAGTATCTCGAGGAATTCGCCGCCCCCGCCGAACGGCCAGGCTTCCGCCCCTATCGAGGCCAAGTTGATCGTCAGCGACCTCCTCGTCTCGAGGTCGTTGTCCACCACATACACGGTGCGTTGGTGCGACATAAGCCCGCTCCCCCAAAGCCAAAAACACACGGCCACGCACAGTCGACTGTCTGAGTCGACTGGTTAACGCACAACCTAGGGGAATTACGGTGAACCTGTGATGAGCGGTTCGTCCAAGTCCCTGGCATTATGGACCTTTCCGCGCAGGGGGCCGCCAAGAGGTTAGGTCCGGAACGACATAATGTATGTTGGGAACCGCGAAGGTCTTGCGGTGACCGGTCAACCGTAGTGTCCATGCCGAATCACAGTATCATTACCGGTGTACAAGTCCGATCTGAGCCTTGCTTGCGTTAACCATTAAGCTCCTCCCAAGCACCAGGCGGCGGCCGGTGCGGGTTGGGGTTGCGGGGGGCGACGGGGCCGTGGAAGTCACTCAGATCTTCAGTGGAAATGCGCTCGGCGCGGTCGACGGGAAGGGCCGGGTGCGCCTCCCGCTTTTCATCCTTCGCGAGATGGCGCGGCATGAGGGCGGCGGCCGAGTGCTGCTTGGAGTGCATGAAAAGGATCCCTGTCTCACCGGCTACGGCTCGGGGCTGCGGCCGCGGCTGCAGGCGGAGCTCGAGCGGCGGCGCCTGCGCGACGAAGCGATCGGACTCCCGCCCGACGATCACCATGCGCGTGCCCGGCGCACGTTCGGAATGGTCGAGGAAGCGAGCTACGACGAAAGCGGCTGCCTCACTCTGCCTCCGCTTGCGCGCCGCCGCGGCGGTTTCGGCCGGAGCATCCTGTTCATCGGCGCCGGCAGCCATTTCGAAATCTGGGACACGTCGCTGGCCATGGCCGAGGGCGACGACGAGCTGCGCTTCGTGGCCGAGTACCGGCTGGGCGGCGCGAACCCGTCACTCGAGGAGGAGGAGGAAGAGAGATGAGCCTGCTATGCGCGTTCGGAGGCCACGAGGCGGGGCCCGGGGAAGTCTATAACGGCGGCTATTATTTCGCCCGCTGCAGGCGATGCGAGCGCGACATGATCCGCTCCGGACCGGCCTGGCAAATGGTGCCGAGCGGCCACCGCGTCGTCTGGCGCTCGGGCCGGCGCCAGCATTCGGTGGAGCCGAGCTTCGCCGGAGTGCTGCCCGTCCTGCACCGCGATGCCAACCTGCCCGCGGTGCGCGCCCCTTTCGCTTCCTGGAGCCGGGACATGGTGCGTCTGCGTCGCCCTGCCGCCGAAGCTGCGGCCGAAACAGCGGCCGCGGCCGTGCTGGAGAAGGAGGAGCCGCATTATCCCCGGCTGCTGGTGATCGCCGCCCTCGTCGGCGCCGGGCTGCAACTCCTCTTCAGCCTCGGCTCGAGCCGAAGCCTCGGCTAGCCCTGATCGAAAGACGCGGACCCTTGCGCCGCGCCACGCATTCTGCGCCTTGCGAGCAAAGGAGGCGCCGCAGGGATGAAGCCGATGGGCGAGCAGCATCTGGCCCTGTTGAGGCGCCACATGGTGGAGATCGTCGACCTCCATTTCGACCTGGCGGGCGAGGAGTTGGCCAAGGAGGAGCTGGACCCCCGGTTGCGGACGGCGCTTCTGCGCGTGCCGCGCCATCTGTTCGT
>DASVTA010000097.1:0-3490 GCA_036387815.1 Allosphingosinicella sp. | reverse complement strand
CTCCAGCCGGCTGCGGCCGGCGGTGCCGGCGCCGTTGACGACTTCCCACATGCCGGATCGCACCGTCTCGAAATGCTCCTTGGCGAACGGCAGTGGCTGCGGGGCAGGGCGGTTGGCCCGGACCAGATGCGGCTGCAGATCGAGGCCGGACGCGATACGCGACGACATGACGGCAAGCTGCAGAGGATTGACGATCACATAGCCCTGACCGATCGAGGTGTTGAGCGTATCGGACTGCGACCAATCGTCCTTGTACTTGCGTTCCTTCCACTCGGCGCTGGGCATCGTGCCGTAGTTTTGGGAGACGACCGGGAGATCGAATTTCTGGCCGAACCCGAGTTGGCGCCCCATCGCCGAAATGACGTCGATCCCGGCGCGGCGCCCCATTGCATAGAAATAGGTGTTGCAGCTCCGCGCCAGCGCGGTGTGCATGGTCATCGGTCCGTGTCGACCGAGGCAGCGGAAGAAGCGGTTGCCGAGCTGGAAGCCGCCGGGGCAGCTGATCCGCGCCTTGGGATCGATCCCCGCCTGGAGCAGGGCCATCGCCACCATCGGCTTGAAGGTCGAGCCCGGCGGATAGAGCCCGTTCAGCGCCTTGTTGAGCAGGGGCTTGCGCTCGTCCTCCGACAGCATCTTCCACTCGTTGCGGCTGATCCCGTCGGTGAAGCTGTTGGGATCGTAGGCCGGCATCGAGGCGAGGCAGAGGATGTCGCCGGTCCAGCAGTCGAGCACCACCACGGAGCCCGATTCCTCGCCCAGCCGCCGCGCCGCGAAGGTCTGGAGCCCGGCGTCGATGGTGAGGGGAAGCGCGCCGCCGCTCTTGTCCTCCAGCGTGGTCAGGTTGCGCACCAGCTTGCCGCCGGCCGTGACTTCCACCCGCTCCGCCCCCGGCCTTCCGCGAAGGCGCATCTCCATCGTCTTCTCGACGCCCTCCTTGCCGATCTTGAAGCCGGGCGTGATCAGCAGCGGCGCCTTGCCCTCCTTCTCATATTCGGTCTTGTTCGGCGTTCCAACATAGCCGACCAGGTGGGCCACCGCGGCGCCGTCGGGATAGAAACGGGAGAAGGAGCGGAGCGGCGCCACCCCGGGAAGCTCGGGCTGGCGGATCGTCACCGCCGCATATTTCTCGAAGGGGAGGTTCTCGGCGACCGGCACCGGCTGGTAGCCGGCCGCGTGCTTGAGCTCCTCCCGGATCCGCTCGATCTCGTCCGGGGGGAGATCGAGCAGGCGGGTGAGCTCGGCGATGATCCGGTCCGGCTCCTTCAGCCGGTCGGGAATGAGATCGACCCTGAAGTCGCTCCGGTTGATCGCGATCGGCTGGCCCGCCCGGTCGACGATCCAGCCCCGCCGGGGCGGGATCAGCCGAAGCTGAACCCGGTTGCTTTCGGAAAGGAGCTTGTAGCGCTCGTTCTCGGCGATCGAGATATAGGCCATCCGCCCGGCCAGCGCGGCTCCCAGCAGCCCCTGGAAACCGCCCAGCACCATCGCCCGGCGGGTGAAGGTGAAGAGCTGGCTGCTCTCCGTGATGACGGGCTGGCCCCGCCTCTTCATCGCTGCAGCCGCCAGCGGTCGAGAGTCACCACCAGCCTCGCCACCAGCGGGTAGGCGAAGACCGAAAGGGCAAGCTGCGGCCACATCACGGAAAAGGGCGCCGCCGCCCCCATCTGCCGGGCCACGTACCAGCCGCCGGCGGTGTAGAAGAGGATCGCGGCGGCGGCGAACAGCCAGTCCATCCAATAGTCCCGCCACCCGACCCGGCTGTCGACGATGTCGAGGATGAGGAAGGTCAAGGTCCACAAGGCCATCGATTGCCCCACCGGCAGGCCGGCGACGAGATCGTTGAACAGGCCGAGCGGCAGCGCCATTTGCGCCTGCCACATCTCCGGCCTCAAAAGCCGCCAGGCGAGGAGCACGAGATAGGCGAAATCGGGAACGATCGCCCAGTTGGCGACGAAGGGGAAAAGCGCGAGCAGGGCGGCGGCGAGCGTGCTCAGGATCGGCACCCACTGCCGGCGAAGGCCGCGCAAGGCGACGTCGCGGCTCGATCCCGCGATCCGGCTCACTGGCCCGCCCCCCTCAGCGCATTTTCGGTCGCTTCGGTGAGCGGCTGATCGGCGAGCGGCTGGTAGCTTTTGAGGACCACGGCATATTCGACGTTGGAGGGGTCGGCGAGCGGCTTCGCCACCGTCCGCTCTCCCTGGACCGCGACGACCACCGCGACCGGGATGTCCGGCGGATAGACCCCGCCGACGCCTGACGTCACCAGCACGTCGCCGCGCCGGAAGGGGTTCTTGCCGAGCTCGAGGGTCTTGAGGTCGATCGTTCCGTCGCCATGGCCGGTCGCGATCGCCGCGGTCCCGTCCCTCACCAGCCGGACGGGGACGTTGCTCGCGCTGTCGCCGACGAGCAGCACCCGGCTGGCCCAGCGGCCCGTCTCGATCACGCGTCCGACGAGGCCGTCGGCGGAGCGCACCGGCTGGCCCGGCTGCACTCCGGCCGAGGCTCCGGCCGAAAGCGTGGCGAGGCGGCGGACCGAGGCGAAGGAAGAGCCGACGATCCGGGTCACGGCGACCGGATCCTCGGTCTGGCGGGTAAGTCCGAGCAGCGCCTTCAGCCGCTTGTTCTCGAGCTCCGTCGCCTGAGCCTCGATCAGCTTGCGCCGCGACTCCTGAAGCCTGCGCTTGAGCTCCGAGTTCTGACGGCCCGCCTGAAAGTAATTGCCGACCGAATCGCCGATCCCGCCGAAGAACCTCGAAACTCCGCGCCCGGCCGACGAAACCGGGCTGGTCGCGTCGAGGGCCACCCCCTTGAGCGCGTTGAACCCGCTCGGATCGACGATGGCGATGACGAGCAGTAGCCCGGCGAACAGCACTCCGCCGACGGCCAGGATATAGGAAATGAAGAGCCCATATTGCGCCCGGCGGGAGAATCCGGGGCGGCGGGTCGATGGTGGGGCCATCTATGAGCCTCCCGGGCCAGGCACGGGCCCTTAGGCGGTCAGCAGAACGCCGCGGAAGATTTCCTCCTCGAGCGCTCGGCCGGTGCCGATGGCCACGCAGGTGAGCGGATCGTCGGCGACCGTCACCGGCAACCCCGTCTCGTCGCGAAGCACCTCGTCCAGTCCCTGGAGGAGGGCGCCGCCGCCGGTCAGGACGATGCCCTGGTCGACGATGTCCGCCGCGAGCTCGGGGGCGGTGTTCTCGAGCGCGATCCTGACGCCCTCGACGATCGTGTTGACCGGCTCCGACAAGGCCTCCGCGATCTGCCTCTGGTTGATCGTGATCTCCTTGGGCACTCCGTTGACGAGGTCGCGGCCCTTGATGTGGACGCTGAGGCCGTCGCTCGGCCGGCCCTCCTCGTCCGTGGGCGGCTTGGCGATCCCGACCTGCTTCTTGATCCGCTCCGCGGTCGCCTCGCCGATCAGGAGATTGTGGTTGCGGCGGACGTAGGAGGAGATCGCCTCGTCCATCTTGTCGCCGCCGACCCGCAC
>DASVTA010000096.1:0-1685 GCA_036387815.1 Allosphingosinicella sp. | reverse complement strand
CGCTTGACCTCGGCTCCGAAGCCGGCGGCCCGGGTCGCCTCGTACATTTCGGCAAGGCCGCCGTGGTCGGCTTCGGTGCGCTTGCCGTATTTGACGCCGTCGTAGCGGGCGAGGTTCGACGAAGCCTCGGCCGGAGCGATGATGTAGTAGGCGGGGAGCGCATATCTGGTGTGCGGAAGCGAGACCTCGAGGATCTCGGCGCCGGCATCGCGCATCCATTCGATGCCCTGCTCCCAGACCCGGTCGATCTCTTCGGGAACGCCGTCGATCCGGTATTCCCTGGGGATGCCGATGCGCTTGCCCCGGATGTCGCTTGACAGGTTCGCTTCCCACTGCGGCACGTCGAGCTGGAGCGAGGTCGAGTCCTTCGGATCGAAGCCGCTCATCGCCTCCAGCATGATCGTGCAGTCGCGGATGTCGCGGGCCATCGGCCCGGCCTGGTCGAGCGAGGAGGCGAAGGCGACCATTCCATAGCGCGAGCAGCGCCCGTAGGTGGGCTTCACTCCCGTAATCCCGACGAATGCGGCGGGCTGACGGATCGAGCCGCCGGTATCCGTACCGGTAACGCCGGGAGCGATGCGCGCCGCCACGGCCGCCGCCGAGCCGCCGGACGAGCCGCCCGGAGTCAGATCGGTGTTGCCGCCGTCGCTTCGGCGCCAGGGCGAGATCACCCGCCCCCATGCGCTGGTCTCATTGGACGAGCCCATCGCGAACTCGTCCATGTTGAGCTTACCGAGCATGCCTGCGCCCGCCGCGAGCAGATTGCCACTGACGGTGGACTCGTAAGGCGGCTCGAAGCCGCCGAGCATCGCGCTGCCGGCGGTGGTCTGCACGCCCTTGGTGGCGAACAGGTCCTTGATTCCGAGCGGCACTCCGGAGAGCGGCTTCAGATTGCCGCCAGCACGGTCCGCATCCGCGCGATCGGCCGCGGCGAGGGAAAGCTCCGGCGTCTCGACCACGAAGGCATTGAGCGCCTTGGCCTTGGCCACGGCACCGTTGAACGCTTCCGCGACTTCGCGGGCGGAGAACTCGCCGCCGCGAAAGCCGTCACGGATCTGCGCGACTCCCAGATCGGTGAGATCGGCCACTATTCGATCACCTTGGGGACGGCGAAGAAGCCGTGCTCGGCGACGGGCGCGTTCTTCAGAACCTCCTCGCGCTTGCCGCCGTCGGTGACCGCGTCCTCGCGCAGGCGCAAAGTGTTGGGGATGACCGCGGTCATCGGCTCGACCCCGGAGACGTCAACCTCCTGGAGCTGCTGGATCCAGCCCAGGATATTGTTGAGCTCGGGCACGAGCGCTTCCACTTCGCCGTCGGTGACTGCGATTCGGGCGAGCTTGGCGATACGGCGGACGATGGCGGTGTCTACGGACATGGACTGCGCCGCTAGCATCCGCTCCGAAGCGCTTCAAGCGGAGCGTCGACTTACGCGGGTCCGCGCCGCTCCAGGCAGAGCCAGGTCCAGGTCACCCCTGCGGCCCGGTTCCCAGCCTGGATGGATTCGGCCGAGCGCCTCGCCAGCAGATGGAGACCCGGCCCTTCCGCGGCGGTGATAAAGTTATCGACGCTGGCAGCGAAGCAAGGCCGCCCCGGCGCCCCCGGCCCGCGACGGATCGACAGAATCAAACGCCCGTTCGGCGCTACCAGGCCCGCAAGGTTGGCCGCGGCCTCGAAATGCTGCTCCG
>DASVTA010000095.1:0-7665 GCA_036387815.1 Allosphingosinicella sp. | reverse complement strand
GCTGGGTTAGAAGCGGGCGCGGAAACCGCCGTGGAAGTTGCGGCCGCGGATCGAATAGATCGCGCTTCCCGCACCCGTGCCGGTCAGGCCGAACGGAGGCTCCTTGTCGAAGATGTTGTCCACGCCGACGAAGAAGTTCATGTCGCGGCCGAAGCCACCTTCCTTCAAATTCCAGTCGAAGCGGAGGTCGTGGTAGAAGACTTCCGGGTACTTCTGGATGTCGGCATAATCCCGATCCTGCGGCCCCTGCCCGTTGAGCGGGTTGAAGTCTTCGTAAGCGTTGACATACATCGAAGCGATGTAGCGGAGCTCATATCCCAGGGTGAAGCCCTTGTAGGTCAGGTCGAGGTCGAAGCGGAACTCGTCCTCAGGATCGCCCAGTTCGCCCAGAATCCGGTTTTCGAAGGTCGGATCCGTCGGGTTCTGGAAGTTGCTGTTCTTCAGCTGGTGCGAATAGATCAGCCGCGAAGAAAGCCGCGAGTTGGTGCCCAGGTTGGTCCGATAGGCGGCCTCGAAGTCGATGCCCGTCCTGACGCGGCTCGCGAAGTTGAGCGGCGCCTGGACCAGGGTGTTGCCCTGGATTTCACCCGCATTCTCGCCGAACGGACCCGTTCCCGGTCCCTGGAAGCGCTGGAAGAGGGCGCAGAAGGGATTGTCCAGGGTCGGAAGGTCGTAACAGCCGTTGGCGATCTGCTGGGCGTTCGCCGCGGCGATCACGTTGTTCACCTTGATGTCGTAATAATCGACGGTGAGCGAGAAGCCCGGGAGGAACCGGGGCTGAAGCACCGCGCCGATCGTCAGCGACTTGGAGGTTTCCTCCTGCAGGTTCGGGTTGACGCCGCTCAGGACCGGAAGCGAGCGCGCGTTGTTGTTGAGGTTGCCGAGATTGGCGCCCAGCGCTTCCTGGCAGTTCTTGCCGCGATTGGCTGCATTGCCTTGTCCGATGAAGTTCGAGGCGCACGGATCGGTGAAGCCCGGAGCGAAGTTCGGGATCAGCTCGCCGAACGTCTCCGAGGAGTTGGGAGCGCGGATGGCGCGGCCGTAGTTCGCCCGGAAGCGAAGGTCGCGGATCGGCGACCATTCGGCGCCCGCATTGTAGGCGAAGACGGTTCCGGTCGCGCCCTTGTAGTCGGCGACGCGGCCGGCGGCCGAGAGGGTCAGATCCTCGAAGAAGGGCATGTCCTTGAAGATCGGGATCTGGATCTCGGCGAACGCCTCCTTCACCTCGAACGGGGGAGGGTCGAAAGTGCCGAAGGCGACCGCGGTGGTGTTGCCCGAGGCGCCTTCCTCGCTCTGCGCATAGAAGGCCTGCTCCTTGCGATACTCGGCGCCGAGGGCGAAGCGGATCGGCCCGCCCCAGAGCGAGACGAGGCCGCTCGTGTCACCCGACATGAACGCCTGCAGGACGAACTGATCGGCCCACGCATCGACGGTGTAGTTCTGCTCGAAATAGGCGGCAGCCGCGCTGTTGTCCGCCCCGCCGAACGGGTTGTAGGGAACGCAGGCGGCGATGTCGGCATTGAGCGCCGCCTGATTGCCCTCGTTGTTCGGGAAAGCGATCCGGGCGGCCGGGTCGAACTTCGCCCGGCAGGTGATCTGGCCGGTGACGGGGTCGCGGCCCGCATCCAGCGAGAGCAGGAAGCGCTGCTTGTTGACGTAGCCGGCCGCCTGCGTCTCCTCCTCGGTCCGGCCGTAATTGGCCGAGACTTCGTAGCTCCAGTCCGTGTTGAACGTGCCGCGAAGGCCGCCCACGATCCGGAAGGTGTCGCGGGAGAAGGTCTCGTCGCGAGCCTGCACGTCGAGCAGGTTGCGGCCGACGACGAAGCGGAACGTGCCGGCGTTGATCTGCGCGATCTGCGCCGGGGTAAGCTTGCCCTGGGCCGGGTTCGTCGGAACTCCGCAAGCCACCGTGAAGCTGGGGTTGCAGCCCGAAGCCAGGATCGCGTTGGCGATCGTGGTGCGCGCCGCGGGGGCGAGGAACGGGTTGTCGAGACGGACGCGCTCGCGAGCGTCGAATTGGGCGAAGGTGCCCTGGATGCCGCCGGGGCCGAAGTTCGAGCCGCGGACGTTGACCCGGGAGAACTTGGCTTCGACGAAGGGCTCCAGCGCCTCGGCGACCGTGAAGTGGGCGAGCAAATTGGCGTTGTAGCGCTCGTAGAACGGCAGGACCGAGAACAGGCCGCGCTCACGTCCGGTCTGACCGTTGCCGCCGGAGGTGCCGCCGATGACGCCGTTTCCGAAGTTGCCGCCGGTCAGCGGAACCAGATTGCCGTCTGGACTGAAGATGAAGTCGCAGTTCAACGGGGTCCCGAAGGCGTTGGGCGCCGAAGACCTGATACCCGGGCCGCAGGGCGCAGGGCCGCCGATGGGCTGGGTGATCGGCACGAGGCCGAAGCGATTGATCGAACGCGTCCGCACGTCGCGGATGAAGATACGATCGGGGATGCCGTCGCCGCCGTTGGTGACGGTGGGATCGCAGGTCGCCGCGTTGCTTCCGTTCGCGAGGCAGGCGGTGCCGTCGACGTCGACGGTGCTGAGGACGTCGTTCTGCCGAAGGAAGGGAACGTCGCTGGTGTAGACGCGGCGCTGGTGCGCATATTCACCATGGAGGGTGACGTTACCGCGGCCGTCGCCGAAGTTCTTGCCGGCCATGGCCGAGATGTACTGGTTGCCGCCGTAGCCCTCTTCGGAAACGCCCGCGTTGCCGCGGATCTGGATTCCGTCGAAGTCGCGGCGGAAGATGAAGTTCACGACGCCCGCGATGGCGTCCGAACCGTAGACGGCCGAGTTGCCGCCCGTCACCACGTCGACGCGCTCGATGAGGTCGTTCGGGATCGTGTTGACGTCCGGGGAAACGGCGTTGTTGAGGACGTCCGCGGCGACATGGCGCCGGCCGTTGACCAGAACCAGCGTGCGCTGGGTGCCGAGGCCGCGAAGATCGAGGAGGTTGAGGCCGGCGATGCCGATGCCGAGACCCGGGTTGGACTGGGCGAAGGTGCTGCGCAGCGCGGGGAGCTCGTTCAGCGTCTCGCCGATGTTGGTCTGGCCCTGCTGGAAGAATTCCTCGCCGCCGATGGACGTGATCGGAACCGTCGATTCGAGGTTCGGCCTGCGGATGCGCGAGCCGGTGATCGTGATCTGCGGCTCGGCGTCGCTGGTGGTGGCGCCTTCGCCCTGCGCGCCGGCCGTGGCGTCGACGCCGGACTCGATCTCAGGCTCGCTCTGCAGCGTGGACGGATCGGCTTCCTCGTCCGCAGTGCCCTGCGCGAAAGAGGGTGACGCGAGCGCCATGGTAAAGCCGATAAAGGCAGCGGAGCGGATCGCGCTCGTGCCCAGAAGACCAAATTTTCTCATCCCGAATCATCCCTCTCAATCGGCCGCGCTTGCTGCACGCGGCCTCTGTATTAGCGCAGAGACGATTCAGCCCCACCGCGCAAGACCGCGGCAGCCCGTGTTAATCGAAAGTTCAGCGAGTGTAGCCGTTCTGCAACATGCCTTGGCGGCCGCCGATTTCAACGGTTTGAGAGGCCGGTTCCGGCTCAGCGCTCGACGCACAGGGCGATGCCCATGCCGCCGCCGATGCACAGGGTGGCGAGGCCCTTGCGCGCGTCGCGCCGGCCCATCTCGTAGAGGAGGGTGGTCAGCACCCGGGCGCCGCTGGCGCCGATCGGGTGGCCGATGGCGATCGCGCCGCCGTTGACGTTGACCTTGTCCGGGTCCCAGCCCAGCTCCTTGCCGACCGCGAGCGCCTGGGCGGCGAACGCCTCATTGGCCTCGATCAGGTCGAGATCGGCGACGGACCAGCCCGCTTTCGCGAGCGCCCGCTGAGTGGCCGGCACCGGACCGATCCCCATGATCGAAGGGTCCACTCCGGCCGAGGCCCAGCTCGCCACCCGGGCGAGGATCGTCGCTCCGCGGCGCTCGGCTTCCTCCCGGCTCATCACCACCAGTGCGGCGGCGCCGTCGTTGAGGCCGGAGGCGTTGCCAGCGGTTACCGTGCCGTCCTTGCGGAAGGCGGGCCTGAGGCCGGCCAGCGCCGACTGCTCGACTCCGTCGCGGATATATTCGTCCGCCTCGACGATCGTTTCACCCTTCCGGCTCTTCACCGCCACCGCCGCGATCTCGTCGCGGAACCGGCCCTCCGCGCGGGCTTTCGACGCCTTGTTCTGGGAGGCGGCCGCGAACGCGTCCTGATCGTCGCGGGTGACCTGATATTGCTCCGCCAGATTCTCCGCGGTGATGCCCATGTGATAGCCGTTGAAGACGTCGGTGAGGCCGTCCCTGATCATCGTGTCGATCAGCTCGAGGCCGCCCATCTTGGTGCCTCCGCGCAGATTCTGGGCGTGGGCGGAAAGGCTCATGCTCTCCTGCCCGCCGGCGACGACGATGCTCGCGTCCCCCGTCTGGATCGCCTGGCTGGCGAGGGCGACCGAGCGAAGTCCCGATCCGCAGACCTGGTTCACGCCCCAGGCCGGCACCTCCTTGGGGACGCCCGCCGCCATCGACGCCTGGCGCGCCGGGTTCTGGCCCTGGGCGGCGGTCAGCACCTGGCCGAGGATGACCTCGCTCACTTCCCCGGGCGAAACCCCCGCCTGCTCCAGCGCCGCGACGATCGCGATCCGCCCGAGCTCGTGGGCCGGGACGGAGGCGAAGGCCCCGAGGAACGACCCGACCGGGGTGCGCTTGGCGGCGGTGATGACGACGTCGGTCATTGGGAGGAGACTCCTGATCTGGTCCTTCGATACGCCGTTTCGCCAGGCTCAACGGCTACTCAGGATGAGCGGATTGAGTTGGACGGGCCCCTATCAGCTACCAGCTTCGCTTTAAAGCACCCGCTCATCCTGAGCAGGGACTGAGCGTGGCGAAGGCCGGTGTCGAAGGACTAGCACCGCGCCGCATTGCGGGAAAGCCAGGCGGCGAGCGGCTCCCACAGCGCCGCCTTCGCCCGTCCGCCGACCACCATCCCGACATGCCCCTGCGCCAGCTCCAGCCGCTCGCCGGCCCCCGTCGCCGAAGCGGCGGGAACGATCCGGTCGCTCGCCGAGACGATGTCGAGGAAGGGGCAGGGGAGGGCGCCCGGATCGGCGGGCCGCCATTCGCCGCGGCCGGTCGAGTCGCGCCCGAACATGTCCTCGAACAGCTCGCGCGCCGCCGCGTGCGGAAGTGGCGGGCCGTCGTTGGCCCAATCCTCGAGGGTGACGAACGCCCGCGCCTCGGCGCTCCCCGGCGTCATGGCGGCGAAAGCTTCGAACTTGGCGACGGTCCGGGCCGGATCGAGGCTCCAGAAGGCGCTCTGGAGAACCTCCATCGGCAGGCAGCCGAGGCGCCGCGAGGTCGGCTCCGCCCCGGCCCAGAGCCGCTCCAGCATCGCCCGGGCCTCGGCCGGGAAGCCGGAGAAGCGCCACGGCGCCGCGATCGCCGCGACCGCGGGAGCGCCGCTTGGCCCGGCCGCGGCGAGCGCCATCGTCCCGCCCAGGCAATAGCCGACCAGGGCCGGCGCTTCGCCGAGCGCCGCGATCAGCGGAAGCGCGACCGCCTCGACATGGTCCGCCACCGACAGGCCCGACCGCGCCTCGACGTCCCAGCCCCAGTCGAGCAGCAGCGGCCGGACCCGGCCTTCGCCGGCGAGCCACCTGAGCAGCGAGCGCTCCGGCAGGTCGAGGATCGAGGGCGGGTTGATCAGCGAGGGGACGAACAGCACCGGCGGCCCGGCGCCGCCATAATCGCGGACGGTCGCCCCGAGCACCTCGGCCACCGCGGCCGGCGGCTCGGGCGGAGCCGGGCGCTCCGCTTCCTGGTAGAGGCGAAGCCCGGCCAGCGCCCTTTCCAGCCGCTCCGCCGAGCCGTCCGTCTCGCGCCGCAGCATGGCCAGGAACAGAGGCAGCGGCCTCGGTCCGTGTTGCGGTGCGTCAAGCTTCGGTGCTAGAGCGGACTCCTCGTTAGCGGGAGCATCCATGGCGGCCTCGGGATCAGGCGACGACGTCGTCATCATCAAGAAATACGCGAACCGGCGCCTCTATGACACCGAAAGCTCGTCCTACATCACCTTGGAGCGCCTGGCCGAGATGGTTCGCCAGAAGCGCGAGTTCAAAGTGGTCGACGCCCGCTCCGGGGAGGACATCACCCACAACGTCCTCACCCAGATCATCATGGACGAGGAAAGCCGCGGCCAGACGGTGCTTCCCGTCAGCTTCCTCAGGCAGCTGATCGGCCTCTACGGGGGCGGCCAGATGCACTCGATGCTCCCCCAATATCTGGAAGCCAGCCTCGAAGCCTTCCAGCAGGGCCAGAGCCAGGTGCGCGACGCGCTCGCCGGCGCCTTCACCGCCAATCCGCTGGCCGAGATCGCGCGCCGCAACATGGAATTGTTCCAGGCCGCCGCGAGCGGAGCCCGGCCCACGCCCACCCCCGCGCCCGCGCCGACCCCGACGCCCACCCCTTCGCCCCCGCCCCAGCCCGCCGCCGCCGCGGGCCGCGAGGAAGAGCTGGAGCGCCTCCGCGCCGAGCTCGCCGCCCTCCACGCCAAGGTCGAGAAGCTGACGAAATAAGGGGCGCGCGCAGCGCCTCACCATGACGAACAGGGGATATTCGATGCGCCTCCCGGTCCTCGCCGCACTCCTCCTCGCTGCCGCCGCTCCCGTGCTCGCCCAGCCGCCCGCGCCCCGTCCCGCGCCCTCGGGCCCGGTGACGGTCGTCCATGCCGGCCGGCTCCTCGACCGGCCCGGAAAGCCGCCCCGCGGCCCCTCCACCATCATCGTCCAGGGCGGCCGGATCGTCTCCGTCGCCGACGGCCACCGGCCGCCTCCCGCCGGCGCGGCCCTCGTCGATCTCTCCGCCCGCTTCGTCCTTCCCGGCCTCATCGACAGCCACGTCCATCTCGATTCCGACGCCGGCGGGATCGCCGCGCTGGTCGAGGAGGTGACCGAGAACGCCCCGCAGAAGACCCTGCGCACCCTCGCCAACGCCAGAAAGACCCTGGAGGCCGGCTTCACCACCGTGCGCAACCTCGGCGACGGCTCGGGCGCCACCCTCGCCATCCGCGACGCCGCCGCCCGGGGCGAGGTCGACGCTCCCCGCATCGTCGACGCCGGCCGCTCCATCTCGACCACCTCGGGCCATATGGACGCGACGCTGGGCCTCGCCGACGATCTCCACGCCGCGATCCCGCAGGACAACCTGTGCGACGGCGCCGAGAGCTGCCGCCGAGCGGTCCGGGCCCAGGTCCGCCGCGGCGTCGACGTCATCAAGATCGCCACCACCGGCGGAGTCAACAGCCGCATCGGCGCGGGCCTGGGCCGCCAGATCTTCGACGACGAGGTCAAGGCCCTGGTCGACACCGCCCACCTCTACGGCAAGAAGGTCGCGGTCCACGCCCACGGCGCCGACGGAGTCAACGCCGCCCTCGCCGCCGGAGCCGATTCGATCGAGCACGGCACCCTCATCGATGCCGAGAGCCTTCGCCTGTTCAAGTCCGGCCGCGCCTTCTACGTGCCCACCCTCTCCACCGTGAACGGCTATCTCGAGCGGATCGCCGCCGATCCCAACGCCTACGCCCCCGACGTCCGGTCCAAGATCGACGGGCGGATATCGATCACCGGCGAGGCCCTTCGCAAGGCGGTCCCGGCGGGCGTCCGGATCGCCTTTGGAACCGACGCCGGAGTGTCG
>DASVTA010000094.1:0-9324 GCA_036387815.1 Allosphingosinicella sp. | reverse complement strand
CCCGCGATCAGGTGGCGCATGCGGGGGTGGTCGGGCCGGCCGAAGCGGAGCGCGTTCAAGTTCGCTATGGGCCGCGCGCCCATGGTGAATACGTCGCGAAGGATCCCGCCAACTCCGGTTGCCGCGCCCTGATAGGGCTCGATATAGGAGGGATGGTTGTGGCTCTCCATCTTGAAGATCGCGGCCTGGTTGTCGCCGATGTCGATGATCCCGGCATTCTCGCCGGGGCCGCAGATCACCCATGGCGCGGTGGTGGGCAGCTTCTTCAGGTGGATCCGGGAGCTTTTGTACGAGCAATGCTCGGACCACATCACCGAGAAGATGCCGAGCTCGGTGAGATTCGGCTCCCGGCCCAGGGCCTGGAGGACCCGCTCATATTCCTGCGGGGAGAGGCCGTGCTCGGCGACGACTTCCGGAGTGATGGATTCGCTCATGCGAGCGGCTGTTAGCGGGGCGCGGAGGGCTTGTCAGTGGCAACCGTCATCCCGGCGCAAGCTGGGACCTCGGGACCAGCGGTCACGGCGGGTCTCTCCGAGGCCCCGGCTTCCGCCGGGGCGCCGGGTCAGGCCTTGCAGGTCTGGGTTCCCTTGCCGGGGGCGGTGTAGCTGACCTGGTCGGAATTGGCGCTGAGCGAATAGCCTTCGGCGGTATAAGGCGGCTGGCCGGCGGCGGCGGTCAGCATCGTGCCCGGCTGGTCCTTGGCGGGGCGCACCTGCGCCGTGCCGTTCGTGTAGAAGTCCGCGTAGAGCAGGCTGTTGTCCTTGCACCTGTAGGTGCGGCTGGCCTGGATCATCGGCGGCGGCGGCAGCGCTGCGGCTTTGTTGGCGGAGGCGTTGGCGTTCGCGTTGGGATCGACGTTGCCGTCGATCGTTTCATTCTCGCAAGCGGCGAGGGAGAGCAGGAGGGCCAGGGGAGCGGCGGCGAAGCGTACGGGGCTTTTCATCATATCATTCACTTTGCGAGCGCGGCATGCCCCGTCAAGGCCTTTTCTGCGAATCCTTCGCAACAGCGGAGGGTTCGACAAAAGCCGCGGCGTAAGTTACTCGTCCTCCACGCTGGCGGGGCTGGAGATCGGGAAGCGCGTGCAACGGGTCCGAATAGGCCTTACCGGCCTTGCCTTCGTGTTCCTGCTGGTGCTGCTCGGCGCGGTGTTCACCAGCCCGAGCAACGAGGCTCCGATCACCCCCAACCTGATCGAGACCCAGCTTTCCGGCGGCAACCAGGCTGGGCCGGCGGCGGCGAACCAGGCGCAGCCCAAGGAACCGCTCGCCGAGCTTGGAGTGGCTCCGGGAAATGCCGACGACGACAACAGCGTCCAGCCCGCCGCTTCGCCAGCGCGTTAGGCGCCCGCTCCTTCCCCTCCCGAAGACGGTGGAGGGGATTACGCTCGCGCTCGCCGCGATGCTTGCGCTGCCGGCGGCGGCTCCGCCGGCTCCGTCACCGCCGCGCCCATCGGTGATGCTGATGACCGGGCTTCCCCTCATCTGGGGCGAGAAGGGGCCGTTCCACCCGGCGTCGCGGCCGGCCGCGGCCTATGTCCGGCTCAGCCGGGAATTCGACTTCCGGCCCGTGGACGTACTCGATGCCGAGACCTTGGCGCGCGGACGGCTGCTGTTCCTGGCGCAGCCGCAACGGCTTGCTCCCGCCGAACTGGCGGCGCTCGACGCCTGGATCCGACGCGGCGGGCGAGCGCTCATCCTCACCGATCCGGTGCTGACCTGGCCGAGCGAGCTTCCTCCGGGCGATATCCGCCGGCCGCCTGCCGTCGGGCTGCTGGCGCCCTTGCTCAACCATTGGCGGCTGATCCTCGACCCGCCGGTCCGAAGGGGGCAGGTCGAAGCGGTGTGGAACGGCCGGCGCATCGCCATGGACTCGCCCGGCCGCCTTCGCAGCTCCAGCCCGGATTGCAGCATCGAGCCGGGAGGCTGGACCGCGATCTGCCGGCTGGGGCTCGGCGCCGTCCGGGTCGTCGCCGACGCCGATCTCCTTCGCGACTCGCTGTGGGCGCCGGCCGGCCCGGGCCCGCCGGCCGCCGACAATCCGGCGGTCGTGGGGGAGTGGCTGGACGCTCTTGCCGGGACTCCGCGCCCTCGCCCCCGGGAGACCGCCGACGCGAGCCGTGCTCGAAGCCTGGCGGCGCCGGCCCTCCTCATCGCCGCCGCGGCCGGCGCAACCGGGCTCTTGCTGCGCCGCCGCCGGAGGCGCTAATCACAGACTTATCCACAGGCGGCAAAGCTGCGAACAACAGCTGAACAGGTGCGGGAACAAACCGGGAAATACCCTCTGCAGGCATGAAATCCCCAAAAAAGGCATGAAATCCCCTTCCCTTAGGGGGTTCGCGATGTTATCCACGCCTTCTGATTTTTGGGGCATCTTCTCGGCTGACCGGTGAGTCACGCGGCGACCTTCGTGTTTCCGTGAACGGGAGAGCTCCGTGTAAAGGAGCGGACAGGGGCGGTGGAGGTCGAGGACTTCTTCCAGGGGAGCGCGCTCAACGCGGTGGACGCCAAGGGGCGTCTCTCCGTTCCGGCGTTCGTCCGCTCCGTCATCGAGCGCCGCTCCGACTCCCGGGCCATCGTCGTAGGCGCCCATGAGATCGCTCCCTGCCTGACCGCTTACGGCCGCAATTACGCCCGCAACCTGTGGACCGATCTCGAGCGCCGACGGCTCGCTGAGGAGGATCGGGGCGGAACGCTCGACGATCATTATGCCCGGGCGCGGCGAATGTTCGGAATGACCGAGGACGTGCCCTACGATCCCAGCGGCCGGATCGTCCTTCCGCCGATGATGCGCCGCAAGGGCCGGATCGAGGATCTCGCCCTCTTCGTCGGGATCGGCGGAATCGTCGAGATCTGGAATCCGCGGGTCGCGCTTACCGAGGGCGACCGCGATCTCAAGGAGATCGCCGCCTGGCGTCTCGAGGAAAAGGGCATCGCGCCATGAGCCCGGCCACCGAAACCTCGGGCGCGCCCGCCCCGCATGTCCCGGTTCTGCTCGACGAGGTGATCGCCGGCCTCGCCGTCGCCCAGGGCGAAACCCATGTCGACGGCACTTTCGGCGCCGGCGGCTACACCAAGGCCATTCTCGAAAAAGGGGCTGCCAGAGTCTACGCCTTCGATCGCGATCCCGATGCGATAGTGGAAGGCGGGGTTCTGGCGGCTTCGAGCGGGGGGCGCCTGACGCTTGTTCCGGAGCGTTTTTCCCGGATGCGTCAGGCGCTTGCCGCCCGCGAGGTCGAGACCGTCGACGGCGTCGTGCTCGACATCGGGGTTTCCTCGATGCAGCTCGACCGCGCCGAGCGCGGCTTCTCCTTCCAGTCCGACGGCCCGCTCGACATGCGGATGGGCCGGGAAGGCGAGAGCGCGGCGGACTTCCTCAACAATGCCCCCGAGGAGGCCATCGCCGACGTCATCTACCGTTACGGCGACGAGCCCAAGTCGAGGCGGATCGCCCGCGCCATCGTCGCGGCGCGGCCGCTCGAGCGGACGGCCCAGCTCGCCGGGATCGTCCGTAAGGCGCTCGGGTGGCACGCCGGGATGAAGAAGGATCCGGCGACCCGCACTTTCCAGGCGATCAGGATCCACCTCAACGAAGAATTGCAGGAGCTCGAGGACGGGCTCGAAGCGGCGGAGCAGGTGCTCGGCCCGGGAGGGAGGCTCGCCGTGGTCACCTTCCACAGCCTCGAGGACCGGATGGTGAAGCGCTTCCTCAAGGAGCGCAGCGGGGACGTTCCGGCGGGTTCGCGCCACCTGCCGGAGCAGGCCGGACGCCGCCCCGCCTCGACGTTCGACGCCGTCGCCAAGCCGGTCCGCGCCGGCGAGGCGGAGATCAACGCCAATCCGCGGGCCCGTTCGGCGACGTTGCGCGTCGCCCGCCGGACTTCCGCAAACGCATGGACGAGCAGGGAAGGGATGCCCTCATGATCGCAAGGGGCTTCAAGTCCGTTATCTGGGTCGCCACCGTCGGCAGCGCCGCACTGGGCTGCTACATGGTGTCGCTTCGGGTCGCGACCGAACGCAACGAGCTCGCCAAGGTCGAGCGGCAGATCATCGCCGCCAAGCGCGACATCCGCTCCCTTCAGACCGAGCTTGGAACGCGCGGGCGGATGACTCAGCTCGAGCAGTGGAACGCGGAAGTGCTCGCGTTGTCCGCGCCGAGCTCGGCCCAGTTCCTCAAGGACGAGTTCACCCTCGCCCGGCTCTACCGCAACGATCCGACCGTCGAGGAGCGATCCGCCGAGGTGCGCCTGGCCTCCGCCGATACGCCGGTCGCGAAGCCCGCCGAAACCGGGAAGCCGGCGACTCCGCCGGTGGTCCAGGCGGTCGCCGACCGCCCCGCTCCCCAGCCGCCGATGATCCACCGCGCCAGCTTCACCACGGCCGAGGTTCCGGCCAAAGCAAAGCCCGTCCCGGCTCAGCCGGAGCGGGCACGCGCCGCCGTTCCGGCCGCCAAGAGCGACAAGCCCGCCGTCCCGTCGAAAACCGCCGCAGCCGTCCAGCCGAAGCCCGACCGCGTGGCTAAGGCGGCAGAAAAAGCGGCCAAGCCCGCCCTCCAGCGCTCGGCGGCGGCCGCCGCCTCCAAACCGGACCCGATCTCCGCTCGCCCCGCGGCCAAGCCGGCGGCCAAACCTGCGGCCAAACCCGCGGCCAAGGCCGAAACGCTTCGGACGGCCGCGGCCAAGCCGGCGCGCGAAGCCGCCGCCGCACCGCGCTCCGCCAAGGCCAAGGGAGGCGGCGGCAACTGATGGCCAGCGCAGCGATCTTTTCCGACCGCTATGGCGACGCCGGCCAGCGCCCGCAGGGGATGAGCCTCACCTACCAGCGGCTGATGCTGATGATGCTGGTCTTCGCCGGCGTCACGATGCTCATCGCCGGGCGGCTCCTGTTTCTCCAGCTGTTCACCGACCGTGGGGAGGCCGGGCAGATCGGCAACCCGCTGATCCCGCCGCGCGCCGACATCGTCGACCGCAACGGGATGCCGCTGGCCCGGACGATCGACGCCTGGTCGATCGCGATCCACCCGGACCGGCTGCTGGGGAACCCGGCCGAGCTCGCCGTCAAGCTCGCCCAGCTGATGCCGGAGCGTAGCGCCGCGGACTATCAGGCGATGCTCACGTCCGGCAAAAGCTTCGTCTATCTCAGCCGCCGTGCGATCCCCGAGCTGGTCGCGGCGGTGAACGCCCTCGGCGAACCGGCGATCGAGTTCTCGCGCGAACCCCAGCGAATGTACCCCCAGACGGCGATGGCCGGCCATATCCTCGGCTGGACCGACTTCGACGGCAACGGAGTCGCCGGAATGGAGCGCGTGCTTCAGGGCCGTCTCAGCGATCCGGCCCAGCGCGGCACGCCGGTCGCCCTCTCCATCGACGCCCGCGTCCAGGGGGTGATGGAGAACGAGCTCAGCGCCGCCATGACCAAGTTCAGCGCGATCGGCGCCGCCGGCATCGTCCTGGACATCAAGACCGGCGAAGTCATCGCCATGACCTCCTTGCCGCAGCTCAACCCGAACAAGCCCGGCCGCAATGCCGACCAGGCGGGGTTCAACCGGGCGACCCTCGGGGTCTACGAGCTCGGCTCCACCTTCAAGCCCTTCACCGTCGCGATGGCGATGGACACCGGCCACGTGAAGAGCTTCGGCCAGATGTACAATTGCCCGCGCGGGCTTGCCGCCGGCGGATTCACCATCACCGACACCCATCCGTTCGGCCGCGCCTGCAGCGTCGCCGAGATCATGGCGGAATCCTCGAACATCGGCACGGCCCAGATCGCAGCCCAGGTCGGATCGGCGAAGCAGCAGGAGTTCCTTCGCAAGATGGGCTTCCTCGAGCCGATCTCGATCGAATTGAACGAGCGCGGCCGGACCCTGACTCCGGGCGCCAACTGGGGCGAGGTCGCGACGATGACGGTAGGCTACGGCCACGGGATCGCCGTCACTCCGCTCCATCTCGCCAACGGCTATGCCACTTTGTTCAACGGCGGCATTTGGCGGCCGACCACCCTGCTCAAGCATGACAAGAACTATCCGGTGCCACAGGGCCGCCGGGTGTTCAGCGAGGAGACCTCCTACCGGATGCGGGCGCTGCTCCGGCTGGTCGTCACGGACGGCACCGGCGGGAAGGCCGATGCTCCGGGCTACCGGGTGGGAGGCAAGACCGGCACGGCCGAGAAGATCGTCGGCGGGCGGTATACCGGCGCCGCCGTCGTCACCACCTTCGCGGGCGTTTTCCCGATGGACGAGCCGCGCTACGTGGTCGTCGCGATGCTCGACGATCCCAAGTCGACCGCCGAAACCTTCGGCTTCCACACCGCCGGCTGGAACGTCGCCCCGGTCGTTTCGCGGGTGGTCAGCCGGATCGGCGCGTTGCTCGGCGTTCAGCCGGACGAGCGCCGCGACGTCAACATGTCTGAGGTTCTTCAATACGTCAAAAAGGAAGGCTGACGGATGCGCCTGGCCGACCTCGCGGGAATCGGCGGCGATTCCCGGGTGACGGGCTTCGCGATCGATCACCGCAAGGTCGCGCCCGGCACCGTCTTCGGGGCGTTCCGGGGAAGCGTCTTCAACGGCGAGGACTTCATTCCGCAGGCGATCGGCGCCGGAGCGGTGGCGGTGGTGGCGCGGCCGGATGTGCCCGTCTCCGGCGCCGCCCATGTCGCGGCTGACGAGCCGAGGCGGGAGTTCGCCCGGCTGGCCGCGAAGTTCTTCGAGCCTTTTCCCGACACGGTGGTCGCCGTCACCGGAACCAACGGCAAGACCTCGAGCGTCGAGCTGACCCGGCAGCTGTGGCGGATGGCCGGGCACCATGCTGCCTCGATCGGGACTCTGGGCGTCACCACCGCCGACGATCGGGCCACGACCGGCCTCACCACCCCCGACATCGTCACTTTCCTCTCCAACATGGCCGGGCTGGCGCGGGAAGGAGTCACTCACGCCGCCTTCGAGGCTTCGAGCCACGGCCTTTCGCAATATCGGACAGAGGGCCTTGCGGTGCGGGCGGCCGCCTTCACCAACCTGACCCGCGACCATCTCGACTATCATCAGACGATGGAGGCCTATTTCGAGGCCAAGATGCGGCTGTTCGAGGAAGTGGTCGAGCCAGGCGGTGCGGCGGTGATCTGGAGCGACGATCCAAGGTCGAGCGACGTCGCCCGGCGGGCCGGCGCGCGCGGGCTCCGGCTGCTGACGGTCGGCCGGAGCGGCGAAGCCCTCAGGCTCGCGGGGCGGGAGCCGACGCAGCTTGGCCAGCGTCTCCTGATCGAGGCGGAGGGCAAGCCGCACAAGGTCGAGCTGCCTCTGATCGGCGCCTACCAAGCGGCCAATGCGCTGACTGCGGCGGGGCTGGTCCTCGCCACCGGCGGCGAGCTCGGCGCGGTCCTCGCCAGCCTTGCCCGGGTGCAGGGCGTTCGGGGGCGGCTCGAGCGGGCGGTGATCACCCGCGCCGGCGCGCCCGTCTACGTCGATTATGCCCACACCCCCGACGCGATCGAGGCGGCGATAGAGGCGCTGAGGCCGCATTCGAAGGGACGGCTGATCATCGTGTTCGGAGCCGGCGGCGACCGCGACGTCGGCAAGAGGGCGCAGATGGGCGCCGTGGCGGCTCGGCTGGCCGATCTCGTCATCGTCACCGACGACAATCCCAGGAGCGAGGATCCGGCGGCGATCCGCCGCGACGTCCTCGAGGGTGGCCCCGAGGCGATCGAGGTCCCCGGGCGCCGCGACGCGATCGCCGCGGCCGTGGCTCAGGCCGGCGCCGACGACATCATCCTCCTCGCCGGGAAGGGCCACGAGCAGGGCCAGATCGTCGGCGACAGGGTCCTGCCCTTCGACGACGTCACCGTCGCCCGGGAGTGCGCGGCATGAAGGGCGAGGTCCAGGAGAAGAGCCCCTCCCCTGAAGGGGAGGGGTTGCGGTGGGGCTTGTCCCACCTCGCGGCGGTCGAGGGTTCCACCTACACCTCCCCCACCCCCAACCCCTCCCCTGAAGGGGAGGGGCCATGAGCCTGTGGACCTCGCAGGAGATCGCGGCTGCCGTTGGAGGAGCGGCCGTTGGCGCCTTTGAAGCCTCCGGAGTTGCCTTCGATTCCCGAGAGGTCGAGCCGGGCCACCTCTTCATCGCCCTGAAGGGAGAAGCGACCGACGGGCATCTTTTCCTCGACAAAGCCTTCGCCGCAGGCGCCACCGGCGCCCTCGTTAGCGAGAAGATCGCCCAGCCGCATGTAGAGGTGGCCGACACCACCTCCGCCCTCAACGCGCTCGCCCGCGCCTCCCGGGCGCGCACCTCCGCCCGGATCTGCGGAGTCACCGGCTCGGCCGGCAAGACCGGCACCAAGGAAGCGCTGTTCGCCGCGCTCGACCGCGCCGCTCCCGGCGAGGCTCACCGCTCGGTGAAGAGCTACAACAACCATACCGGCGTTCCGCTCTCGCTCGCCCGGATGCCGGCGGAAACCCGCTTCGGCGTGTTCGAGATGGGGATGAACCATGCCGGCGAGCTGGCTCGGCTCACCCGGCTGGTCAGGCCGCACGTCGCCATCGTCACCACCATCGCCTCCGCTCACCGGGAATTCTTCGACAGCGAGGAGGCGATCGCCGACGCGAAGGGCGAGATCTTCCAGGGCCTGGAGGAGGGCGGGATCGCCCTCGTCCCCCACGACAGCCCCTATCGCGCCCGCCTCGCGGCCGCCGCCCGCCCTTATGCCGCCAGAGTGCTCAGCTTCGGCCTCGGCGAGGGCGCGGACATTCGCGGCCGCGATATCGTGCCTTCGTTGCAAGGCGGATCGCTGATCACCGCAATCCTTCCGGAGGCCGAGATCACCTTCACGATCTCGCAGCCGGGCGACCATTGGGTCTCGAACGCCTTGGCCGTGCTTGGCGCTGTCGAGGCGCTAGGCGGGGATCTGGCCCAGGCCGGCCTCGCGCTCGCCGACCTGGCCGGGATCAAGGGCCGGGGCGAGCGTCACCGGATCGTCGTGGACGGCGGCGAAGCGCTCCTCATCGACGAGAGCTACAACGCCAATCCGGCTTCGATGGCTGCGACCCTGAGGACGTTCGGAGCCCTATCCGTGCCCGGCCGCCGAATCGCCGTGCTCGGCGGGATGAAGGAGCTCGGCGAGCGTTCGGACTCCTTCCATGCCGGGCTGGCCGGTCCCGTGGAGGAAGCCGGGGTCGGGCTTGCCATCCTGGTCGGCCAGGAGATGGAATCGCTGGCGAAAGCCCTTGGCGCAAAGGTTAAAATAGCGCATGTGCCGGACACGGCGACGGCGATCGAGCTTGCTCGGAGCGAGGCCCGGCCGGGCGACGCGATTCTCGTCAAAGGGTCCAACTCCATCGG
>DASVTA010000093.1:0-9226 GCA_036387815.1 Allosphingosinicella sp. | reverse complement strand
AGGCGGGCGAGCGGCCAGTCGGGCGTGAGGCGCGCGGCGATCGCCGCGTCGAGCTCGGCCTCGCGGGCGGCGACTCCGCTGACCAGATCGTCGAAGAAGTCCACCTCGGCATCCTGATATTCCACCCCTTCGATCGTCGCGCCGAGGCGGTGATGATGGAATTCGTGGAGCAGCTTGGGCACCGGAGTCTCCTCCATCTCGCGCTGGTAGAGCGCCTGGACGGCGGCGAGGCGGGCGGCGGAGCGGGAGCGCGAACGGGTGGAGGCGGAGGACATGGCCGGCGCGCCATAGCGGCGGCGGGGAGTGGGAGGGAAGCGCTTTCGAAACTTTGGCAGTGGGTCGTTGGGGCCGGCAACGGGTGGAGAGCGGAACCGTCGCCAATGATGCCGAGTGTCAAAGCCGCTATCATCGGTGAATATTCCAAGTGCACCAGCGAAGATTGGGAAGCTCAGAACGAAAGCGAGGGCACCTGGAAATGAGATGGAAGAGCCGTCCAGAGCTCCGTTCAGAGCCCATAGTCCCACCATCATGGGCCCGATGAAGAGTGCCGCAACGAAGTAATCCCTCCCGCGGTCCAGATTGAATCTTTTAACCGAGGCTTTAACCTGACTCTTAGGTTTTCTTCGTCTGCTTCGTTGTCGCCGCCGCCCCATGTCGCCGTCTGTTCTCCCGCCAGGCAAGCAAGTTTATGGACATAACAGAAGGCTCGCAACGGGTCGGACGCGGACATCGGCCAAAGGTTGCGGCTCCTGCCGATCCGATGGCCAGCCTTGACACTTGCCGCACAGGGGCGTGTGGCCAAGGCATGGACCAGGCCCTCCCCGTCTCGACCATCGCCCACCTCATCCAGCTGGCGATCGCGCCCGTCTTCCTGCTCGCCGGTATCGCCGGGATCCTGAACGTGCTCGCCCAGCGCCTCGCGCGCGTCGTGGACCGGGGCCGAAGCCTCGAGCGCGACTTCCTCTCCTTCGACGAGTCGACCCGGGAGAGAGCGAGCGAGGAGCTGCTCATCATCACCCGCCGGATGCGGATCGTGAACCTCGCCATTACCGCCTGCACGGCCAGCGCCCTGTTCGTCTGCCTCGTCGTCGCGATCCTGTTCGTCGCGGACCTCGCGCAAATCCCCTTCGCCCGGCCGATCGCGGTGCTCTTCATCATCGCAATGGGTCTGCTGATCGTCGGCCTCACCTTCTTCCTCGCCGAAATCCGCCTCGCCGCCCGGTTCGTCAGCATCCGCCACGATCTGCTGCCTTTGCCGGGCCGAAAGGCTGACTGAGTCGGCGCCCGCTTGCGCAAAGCTGAAAAGCGGTTCAACTTCGCTGTCAGGGAGAGGATATGGCGACGCTGAGCGGCACCGCGGCGATGGCCGCCAACGGCGACAAGGAACCGCGCACGGAGCGCGGGCGCAAGACTCTTCGGCGCCTGATCGAGGCCGCCGCGGCCGAGTTCGGCGAGCGCGGCTTCCATGAGGCGGCGATCACCGGGATCACCCGCCGCGCGGGGGTCGCGCTCGGCACCTTCTACACCTATTTCGAAAGCAAGGAGGAGGTGTTCCGGGCGCTGGTGCTCGACATGAGCCGGGCGACCCGCGCCCATGTCGCCGAGGCCGTCAAGGGCGCCCCCGACCGGCTCGCGGCGGAGCGGATCGGGCTCGAGGCGTTCATCGCCTTCACCCGCAAGCATCCCGAGCTCTACCGGATCATCGAGGAAGCGCAGTTCGTCGCCCACGACGTCTACCGCGCCCATTACCTGAGCTTCGCCGACGCCTATCGGCGCAACCTCGCGGGAGCTCGCGAGCGCGGCGAGATCGCCGACGGCGGGCATGGCGAGCGTGAGGACGAGGCGCGGGCCTGGGCGCTGATCGGAATGAGCGTCTTCCTCGGCATGCGCTACGGCCTGTGGGACGAGGATCTGAGCCCGGCGGAGGTCGCGGCGATCGCGATCGAGCTGGTTTCCGAGGGGCTGAGGAAGCGGTGATGCCCGCGGACCTTCCCGACCTGATCGCCCGCCGCGCCGAGCTGACGCCGGATTCGGTGGCGCTCGAGGAGCTGGCGACGGGCCGAAGCCTCACCTATGCGGCGCTCCACGAGCGCTCCTCCCGCGCCGCGGCCCTCTTCGAGGCCAGCGGAGTCGGCGAAGGCGACCGGGTAGCCATCCTCTGCCGCAACCGGCTCGCCTTCTTCGAAGCCTTGTTCGCCTGCGCCCGGCTCGGCGCGATCCTGGTGCCGCTCAACTGGCGGATGCCTCCGGCCGAGCTCGACCCCCTTCTCGCCCATTGCGATCCCCGGCTGCTCCTTCACGGCCGCGAGGACTTGGCGGCCGTGCGCCGTCTCAGGGCGCCGCCACCGACGGTCGACCTCGACTCAGACTATGAGGCGCGAGTCGAGGCCGCGGCGCCGCTGGCCCGGAGCGATCACTGGCCGGCGGAGCGGATCTGGTACCTGCTCTATACGTCCGGGACGACCGGCCGGCCCAAGGGCGTGATCTACACCTACCGGATGGCGCTCGCGAACCTCGTCAATATCGGCACCGCCATCGGCCTCGGCGCGTCAGACACGACCTTGAGCTTCCTTCCCAATTTCCACACGGCCGGAATCAACCTCCACGCCCTGCCGACCCTGCTCCAGGGCGGCCGAGTGCTCCTCCTGCCCGGCTTCGAGGCGGATCGGGTGGTAGAGCTGCTCGAGGCGCGGCGGGTGGACACTTTCTTCGCGGTGCCCGCGGTCTACCAGTCGCTCGCCGACCACCCGCGGTTCGCCGCCGCGCCGCTCGGCCACGTCCGCCACTGGGGCTGCGGTGGAGCGCCCCTGCCCGACGCGCTTGCCCGGCGCTGCCGCGATCTTGGGATCAGGATCTGCAACGGGATGGGAATGACGGAGACCGGCCCCACCGCCTTCCTCGCAGCCCCGGCCGATGCCTGGCAGCGCATCGGGTCGGTCGGCAAGCCCCAGCTCCTCGTGAGCGTCCGGATCGTCGGAGCGGACGGCCGCGACGCGGCCGACGGCGAGGTCGGCGACCTGCTCTTCGCCGGCCCCGCGGTCACTCCGGGCTATTGGAACGATCCGGAAGCGACCCGGGCCGCTTTCACGCCCGACGGCTGGCTGAGGTCCGGGGACCTCGCCCGGCGCGATCGCGACGGCTTCTACTGGGTCGCGGGCCGGCGGAAGGAGATGTTCATCTCGGGCGGCGAGAACGTCTATCCGGCGGAGGTGGAGAATGTTCTCGCCGGCCATCCCGCGGTGGCCGAGGCGGCGGTGGTCGCCGCACCCGATCCCCGCTGGGGCGAGATCGGCTGCGCCTTCCTTCGGCTCGAGCAAGGCCGGCAGCCGCCGGCGCCAGGCGAGCTCCAGGCCTTCTGCCGCGCCCGCCTCGCCGCCTACAAGGTGCCGGCGACCTTCGAATATGTCGATGACTTCCCCCGAACCGCGGCGGGAAAGGTGCAGAAGCATCTGCTGGTATGCGACCCGGCCCGACCGCCGCGGGAAACGGTGGTGGCTTGATCTTCACGTCGTCCGGGCTTTGACCCGGGTTCCATGAACGCCGGCCCGTGGGGGGTCCCACGGGCCGTGTTCATAGATTCCGGCTTTCGCCGGAACGACGGTTCAGGGCAGGAAGTCGGTCTGCGTCAGCGGACCGCCGGTGACGGTGAGCTGGATGACGAGATCGGCCACGCTGTCGCCGTTGGTGTCGCCCTCGACGAACCACGAGCCGCCGTTTTCAAAGGCCCGAAGCTGCCCGGCCGTTCCGCTGAACGCGTTGGAGCCGATGAAGCTGAAGGCCTGATTGCCCGCCGCGGACGTGTCGGCGTCGATCTTGCTGAGGTCGATGCGGTCGCTCCCGGCGGCGAAGTCGAGGATATGGTCCCTGGACCCCGAGGTCGATTCGCTGCTCTTGTTGTAGGCGAACGTGTCGGAACCGCCGCCGCCCGAGAGGGAGTCGGCGCCGAGATTGCCGTGAAGCAGGTCGTTCATGGCGCCGCCCTTCAGCGTATCGCCGGCGGCGCCGCCGAACAGCCTCAGGCTCCCGTCCGACTCCTGGCTGGCGTCGACGATCATCGTCTCCGTCGCCATCAGCAGCGCGCCCGACACCGTCATCTGCTGCCCCGCTCCCACGATCGCGTCGGAGAGGGTGATGTTGTAGTCGAACTCGGTGCCGCCGCCGCGGGCGTAGCGCTCGTCGGTGGTGGAGGTGAGCGTGAGGTTCTCGATGTTGGTGAACAGGCCGGCATAGCCCGGCGCGTTGAAGTCGATCGTGTAGTTCCCGCGAAGGAACATGCCGTCATAGCCCGCACCGCCGTTCACCGTGTCACCGCTGGCGAACCTTTCCTCGGCGAAGAAGAAGATGTCGTTGCCGAGGCCGCCGGTGAGCGTATCCTTGCCCTTGCCGCCGTAGACCACGAAGCTCGCGTCCGTCTCCGCCGAGCCGTCGAAGGTGAAGTCCTCTCCGGCCAGCAAGGCCGATCCGTTGATCCGCGCCTGAAGCCCCGGAGCGAAGTTCGAATCGTGGGTGGTGATGACGTAGTCGAAGCGGTTGGTGCCCGGCTCACCGAAGGTGGTGTTCGACCCTGCCAGGAGGGAAATGGCCTCGATCTCGGTGACGTTCGGCGTCAGCGCCAGGGCGCCATAGGCCCCCTGAACCACCAGCGTGTCGCTGTCGGAGCCGCCGCGGACGACGTCGGCTGAGTCCAGCGTGCCGCCGAAGAAGAAGATGTCGCTGCCGGCGCCGCCCATAGCGGTGTCGTTGCCGCCGCCGGACCACAGATAGAAGGTGTCGTTGCCTCCATTGCCCTCCAGGCGGTTGTCTGCGGCGTTGCCGGTCAGCTTGTCGTTGCCGCTTCCGCCGGACGCATTCTCGATCGTCACGCCGTTGGCGATGGTGAAGCCGCCGAAGATTCCGGTGGCGTAGGAGACGTAGCCGCCGCCGCCGACTTCATAGCGGAGAGTGGCCTGCCTGAGGTCGATATTGGCGTCCTTCGATCCGTCATAGACGATCGAGTCGGTGCCTCCGCCGTCCCAGATGGAAGAATAGAAGGTGCCGGCGGCGTTGACGTCCTTGAGCGTATAGACGTCGTTGCCGGTCGCGTGCTCTTCGTTCACGCCATATTTGTCCTGGATGACGGCGATGTCGAACGCCATCAGGCCGCCCAGATAGCCGTAGCCGACGTCGGTCTCGGCATTGCCGTACGGCGAGGTCTGCCAGCCGTCCTCATAGGACATCATCGTGAAGACGCCCTGGTTCAGGTCGTAGTCGCCGGTCGTGTAGTCGGCGACGCCCGCGCCTTCGCCGACGACCCCGTTCATGATGCCCGACTTGCCGCCATTGTCGTGCGGGTGAGCCATGCCGTGGCCGTGGCCGAACTCGTGGATCAGAGTGACGAAGGAGAAGCCGCCCTGGGCGAGATTGACGGCGTTCCAGCGCTCGTCGCCCGAGTTGAACTGGGCGAGGCCCTCGTCCGGCTCGTCCGGCGGGCTCATCGAGCCGAGCAGCGACACGCCCGGTCCCGGCGTGCCCTGGTAGCTCGCATAGGTGAAATCGGCATGGGCGCGGTCGTCGACGACGAGGTAGACGACGTCGGCCACCTTCTCGAACTCGGCGAGCGCGGTCATCACGGCATCAAACTCGAAATCCTGCACGTCCCTCAGAGCCAGGGTCGCCGGCGGCAGGCCGGGGCTGGTGGGATCCTCGAGCGAGGTGATGAGATCGCCCTGCTTGGCGAAGTAGATGGTGATGACGTTCTTGCCGGTGACATCCTTGCCCTGCGACGCGGCGAGGGCGGGGATATCGAGAAGCGTGGAATAAACCGGAGTGCCCTGCGCATTGCCGGTGGGATCGGCGCCGTTGGCCGAGGTCGAGCGGGTGCCCTCATTGCCGTCCGGATTGCGGGCGGACTGGTTCACCCTGTTGACCTGGCTGCCCCAGTCGAGCGCATAGAGCGGCTCGGTCGGCGCGTAATAGGGTTTGTAGACGGTAGGATCGTTGGGATCCTGCTGGCGAACGAACAGCTGGTAATCGCCGACGGAATCGCCGGTCGGGGTCACCGGGGTGTTCGAGAAGGCGCGGGCGTTGACATAATAAGTGCCGCTGGCCGTCGGAGTGTAGGTGAGAAGCACGTCGAAGCCGGAGTTGGCCTCGTTGTACGGCGTGTTGGCGCCGCCGTCGGCGCTCACCACCAGTGTAGACCCGTCGGCCGCGTAGAGCTCCATATAGGGATCGGTGACTCCGGCGGCGTTCGGCCCGCCGTTGTAGGAATACATTCCGAACTCGTAGGTGGTGCCGGCGGCCAGCGTGACCTTGTAGAAATCCTGGTCCCCGATCGTGTCGATCGTGGAGACGATCGGAGTCGTCACGCCCGGGCCGGTGACGGTGATCATCGGGTTGGTGCTGCCCGCCGTGTCGGGCGCGTCCGGAACGTTGTCGGTGGTGATGAGCAGCGCGGGGAGGCTGACGGGGGGCTTGAGGTCGCCGACGCCGTCGATCGCGAAGCCCTCGGAAAGCTTGGCGACGGACATCTGCAGCGACTGAAGGTCGGAAGAGGTCAGCTCACCGGCGCTCGCGGCGGCGACGCTCGCCAGGCTGCCCTTCGCGCCGACGTGGGCGATGGTCTCTTCGGTGGAATTGCGGGACCGCAGGCCCTTCATTGCGCAATAAGTGCACATCGGCAAAATCTCCCTGGATTAATTCTGTTTTGGATTGCGGCGGAACGGCGCCATTGCCGCCGACGCGAGGATCGGTTGCGGCATCAAGCCTGGCGCTCGTGAGCTGTGGAACGGACTGGGCGTAGTGGGGCACGGCCGAAGGCGCGTTCGGAACCTCTGCCGAAGCAGAGCAACGCCGGTTGCATCGCGCGATCGAACCCCAATTGTCGCCTTTCAAACAGCTAAAGAAGATGAAGAAGCTGTTAACCCTGGTCAGAACCCGCGCCGGGCGCTTCGGTTCCGATATGAAGGGAACCTGTTGTAACTACGTAGTTAAATCTCGCCATGGGAGCCGCCTTGCGCGCAGTGCCGCCTCGCGTAGCGCTTGCGAGCGCCTTGATCGGCGGGGCGAATGCCGCCAGCCTGCGCGTCGCCGACGCCGCTGCAGGAGCTCTACGATGAAGCTTGCCCGATCCGCCGCCCTTCTCCTCCTGGCCTTCCCGGCCCTCGCGTCGGCGAAGGATCTGCGCGACGGGCCGGAGCGGGAACGGCTCGTCGAGCGTGCGCGGCAATATTGCGCGGCTGAGCTGAGCGCCGACCCTTACGATACCGGTCCGCTCTTCGTCGCTTCGATGCGCGACCTGCTCGACCGGCGCACCGCCCGGCCCGCGGCGCACCCGGCCTGCGAGCCGGGGCGAACCTGGTCTCGCGGCAGGTCGCGTCGGTTCGCCGAGGTGCGGCGGGGCGACCGGATCGAGAAGCTCTATTTCCGGACCGGGGAATGGCCCCTCATCCGCAACGTCTATTACGGCCGAAAGCGCCTCGTCGACGGGCGCAAGGTCGGCAACCTGTGGGAGGAGCTCGCGACCGGACCGGGCGCTCGATCCGCGGCCGCAATCCCGCCCCCGCCCAAGCTCCCCGATCCCGATTGCTTCCCCGTCGGCTGGCATTACGCTTTCGTCGGCACCAATACGACGGTCTACCGGCAGGGCGCCGTCGTGCGGGTCACGCCGATGGCCGACCGCGCTCCGGCGGGGACCGTCGAGCTTCCCTTGAGGTGCACGAGCGGCTGGGCCGTCACCGGGCCCGCGACCCTCGCCGCCGACCGTAAGTCACTCGCCATCGCTCCCGACGCGCCGGCCGGCGCGATCGTCCTTGTCCGCTTCCTGCATGACCGCAAGCCGGTCTCGACCCAGTTCCGGGTGGTCGCGAAGGACGAAATCGTCCTCACCGGCCGCTATACCCAGCGCAGCCTGGAAGGCTGCCTCGCGCAGGAGCCGGTCCGGGAGCTGGAGTTCCGGCCGGAGAACCGCTTCTCGGTCACCTTCATGCCGTTCGAAACCTATCAGGATTATTGGGGAAGCTACAGCTTCGATCCCGCCACGAAACGCCTCCGGCTGACCGTAGAGGGCGGCAATTTCGTCCCTCCCAACCTCGACCCCGAAGGCGAGGCGGAGCTGGCGGAGGGCCGCCTGCGCCTGAAGGACATCTTCCTGGGAAGCCGCGACGGATCCCCGCAATCGGGCTGCACCTACGTCTTCTGAGTCTCAGGCTGCCGGGAGGGTGGTGCCGCTTAGGTGACTCGAACACCTGACCCCATCATTACGAATGATGTGCTCTACCAGCTGAGCTAAAGCGGCGCTCCCGAGAGGAGGGCGCGCGTCTATCAGCGGCGGGGGGCGATGACAAGTGATGGCGCCCGTCATCCCGGCGAAAGCCGGGAGCTCAGTGGGTGCGAGGCGCGGCGCCCTTCACCTCATGAGGCCCCGGCTTCCGCCGGGGTGACGTTCCTTCCAAAGCTTAACGGTTTTTCAACCATGTCCGGTGCAAAGGTCGGCTCACTGGGGAGCTTGAGGACCGCCTGATGGACAGCCTGCGGGCATTTGACGAGCAGCCGGACTACGGCTCGAGCGAGGAAGACGCCGGCATCGAGGTGCCGCCGGAGATCGGCCTCGACGAGCGCCGAATGCACGTGCGGGCCTATAATTACTGGGTCTCGCTGCTCGACGGCCGCGCCTATCCGGCGATCCGCGCGCTCGATCCGGAGGCGCTGGGCGACTTCGGGCCCAACAGCGTGCTGCTCGATTTCTCCGAAGGCGGCGACGATCCCAAGGTGGCTTGGCTGGGCGATGCACTGCGCGAGGAATGCGACCTGCTCGGCGACGTCCGCCGGATCAGCGAAGTGCCCAAGCGTTCGCTCCTCTCCCGGCTTACCGACCATTATATGCAGATCATCGCCAACAAGGCGCCGATCGGCTTCGAGGCGGAGTTCGTCGGCCAGCGCGGCAAGAACACCATGTACCGCGGCATCCTGATGCCCTTCTCCTCGACCGGGGAAGCGATCGACTTCATCTACGGGGTGATCAACTGGAAGGAGATCGCCGACAGCGCGACCGCCTCCGCCATCGCCCGGCAGGCCTCGACGGCGCTGGCCGCCGCCGCTCAGTCCGGCGCCAGTCCGGTGTGGGCCGACGGGCCTAACGCCGAGCCGCTCGATCTCGACACGCCGGACGAGCCGCGCTGGGACGAGCCCGAGCTGGACCTCGAGGCCGGCCTCGCCGACCGGCTCGGAATCGCTCGGGACTGCGCCG
>DASVTA010000092.1:0-2631 GCA_036387815.1 Allosphingosinicella sp. | reverse complement strand
TCGGCACATCCGTCGCCGAATCCTCGATCGGCTATCTGGCGCCGTACAACCGGTGGTCGTGGGCGCTCGCTTTCCCGGCCGCGCTCGGGATCTTCCTTCCCCACCGGCCCCGCGCCTATCTTCCCCACATCCTCATCGGCCTTGCGGCGGCGCTGCTCTTCTACCTGAAGCTGACCTTCGCGGCGGTGCTGCTGGGGTGCCTCGCGGCCAACTTCCTGATCGAATTCGCCGCCGGCCGGGATCGGCCGGAAGCGTTTCGCAAGGCGCTGACCGTGCTGGCCGCCTTTGCGGCGGCGCTCGCCGCCGGCGCCTTGTTCTTCTCCCTGGGCAATTACCTCGCCGACGTCGCGCTGGCGGCGAAGGCGGGTCCGCCGCAGGCGCGGCTCGGGAAGGCCGTGATGTCGGCGTTCGAGGCGGCCTTGTTCCTCGCCGTGGCGCTTCAGCTCTATTATCTCTCCGGCGGCCTGAGGCGGAAGGCCGACTGGCCGGACGTCCTCCGCCTCGCCTTGCTCGCCGCGAGCGGCGCCGCCCTCCTCGTCCAGAACCACGACCTCACCGAAGCGCCGCTCTACTTCGCGCTGCCGCTCCTGGCCTTCGCCTTGGGCCGCCGGGCCGCGGCGGCCGCCCCGGCAGGCCAGGCGGTCCCCGGCGGGAACAGCCTGCCCAACCACGCCTTCATCCTGATGCTGATCATCCTCGCCGTGCCGATCGGCAACGATCTGGGGGGAATGCTCTTCGGCCGGCTTCATGAAAGCCGAAGCCCCGGGGCCATGATCCAGGCCTTTCAGGGCACTCCGCTCCAGCAGGTCCGCCTGTCCGCCGTCCAGGACGCGGACGGCGTCTTCAGCGACGCCGACATCCAGGCCAGCCGGTGCGGCCACTCCAATTGCGTCGCGGCCTTCCGAACGGCGGAGGGGCTTCGGCTCCTCCAGCGGCTGAACCTGGCCGACCGGCGCGTGCTCCCGCTCGCCTTCAGCAATCCCTTCTCGGCCCTCACCCGCACCTCTTCGCCGCGCGGCGCTCTCCTGTGGTGGCATGAAGGCCGGTCCTTCTCGGCGGCGCACGCCCCGCGGGCGGAGGCGGTCTTCCGCGAGGTCGATGTCGTCCTCGTGCCGAAGAACGACGGCACGGCCGAAACCCTGACCCGTCTCTACGGGGACGTCCTTCGGCGCGACTATGTTCAAGCGGGCGAAAGCCCGAACTGGATCGCCCTGGCGCGCAGGCAGGCCGGAGGCGGGCCCGACGCGGTCGGCAAGGACCCGGAACTCGAGGCGGCGGATCCGGCGTGAAAACCCCGACCGTTTCGACCGAGGCGCCCGGCGGGGCGCCGCCGGTGCGCCTTCACGGGTTCGCCTTGATCTCCGGCATCGGCTGGCTGATCGACTTCGGCCTCTTCACCCTTCTGGCTTACGGCGGAGTCGATCTGTTCCTGGCGAACCTCGCCGGCGCGGCGACGGCGGTGACGTTCGTGTTCGTCGCCGCCCGGCGCTTCATCTTCCGCGATCTGAAGCGCCCGCTCGCGTCCGCGGTCACCGCTTACGTGCTGTGGAACCTGTTCGCCGTCCTGCTCGCGTCGATCGCGGTCGACCGGGTCGCGGATTTGCTCTCGTCGAGCAGGCTTGTAGGAGACGTGATCGAATCGCTGTCGGCCGGCTGGGCGACGGCGGGCCGAATCGTTCCTCCACTGGCGAAGATCCTCGTCACTCCGGCCACAATGTACGCGAACTACGTGGCCATGGGTGTCATAACCGAGCGGCGCTTCAGCTTCATTTGAAAGGATGGTCAGGTGAGCAACCCGGTCCCGGCAGCGGCGCCTGCCAACGAACGCATCCTGCTCTTCGTGCCGATGTACAATTGCGAGGCCCAGATCCCGCGGGTCGTCGCTCAGCTGACGGCGCTTCGGGATCTGCCGCAGGAATTCGGAATCCTCTGCGTCGACAACCGCTCCACCGACGAAACGGCGGAGGCGGCCCGCAAGGCGCTCGAGGGTTCGGAGGCGGCCCGGTGGTACCTGCTTCGCAACGACGACAATTACGGGCTGGGCGGATCCCACAAGGTCGGCTTCGAATTCGCCCGCCGGAACGGATATGATTACGTGATAGTGCTTCACGGCGACGACCAGGGATCGGTCGACGACCTGCTGCCGCTGATCGGCCGCGGCGAGCATCGCCGGGTCGACGCCCTGCTCGGCGCCCGCTTCCAGCCGGGTGCGAGGCTGATGGGCTATTCCGCGCTTCGGACCTTTGCGAACCGCGCCTTCAACCTCGTCTTCTCCGGAGTCGCGGGAGTGCGGTTCTACGATCTCGGCTCGGGCCTCAACATGTTCCGCACCGCCATGTTCGACGACGGCTTCCACCTGCGCTACGCGGACGACCTGACGTTCAACTATTATCTGGTTTTCGGCCTGGCCGACCACAAATTCTCCTTGCGGTTCTTTCCGATCAAGTGGCGCGAGGACGATCAGGTTTCGAATGCGAAGCTGTTCAGCCAGGGGATGCGCATGCTTCGGCTCCTTCGGCAGCGCGTGGCCTCGCGCCGCCGGTTCCACGCCGCCGAGCATCGGGACGTGCCGCGTCCTTCCTATCCTTCCACCTTGATCGCCGAGGGGCAGGGCCCAGGCTCCGCCCGAAC
>DASVTA010000091.1:0-4883 GCA_036387815.1 Allosphingosinicella sp. | reverse complement strand
GCCGATTGAACTGAAGATGCCGGCCCTCAGCCCCACCATGGAAGAAGGCACGCTCGCCAAATGGCTGGTCAAGGAGGGCGACGCCGTCGCCGCCGGGGACCTTCTGGCCGAGATCGAGACCGACAAGGCGACGATGGAGTTCGAGGCCGTGGACGAAGGCACGATCGCCAGGATCCTGGTGCCGGAAGGAACCGACGAGGTGAAGGTCGGCACCGTCATCGCGCTCATCGCCGGCGAAGGCGAGGATGCCGGAGCGGCGGCTTCGGCCCCCGAGGCGGCGAAGGAGCCGGTGGCGAAGCATGCCCAGAGCGACGCCGCAGGCGTCGTCGAAGGGGACGGCGGCGAGACCGGCGCGGGCCAACCCGCCACCGCTACGCCCACTCCCACCCCCGAAGTGAAGGGCTATGGGGCCAATCCGGCAGAGGAGGTTCCAGCCGCCGAGGCGAAGGCCGGCGGCACGGCCGAGGCCGGCGGAGCCGCCGCGCGGCCCAGGGCCGACACCGGCGACCGGGTGAAGGCGAGCCCGCTCGCCCGCCGCCTCGCCGAGCAGCGCGGCATCGACCTGAGCGGCCTCACCGGCTCGGGGCCGGGCGGCCGGATCGTCAAGGCCGACGTCGACGGCGCGGCCGGGAAGCCCGCGGCGGCGGCCGCTCCCGCCACGGCGGGGGGCCCCGTCCAGGCCCCGGCAACGGCGGCGCCCGCGCCCGCGGCGGCGCCGAGCTACGGCGTGCCGGACATCCCGCACGAGGTCGCCAAGCTCTCGAACATGCGAAAGACGATCGCCCGCCGGCTCACCGAGTCGAAGCAGAACGTCCCGCACATCTACCTCACCGTCGACATCCGGCTCGACGCCCTGCTCGAGCTTCGCGGCGAGCTCAACGCCACGCTCGAGCCGCGCGGGGTCAAGCTCTCCGTCAACGACCTGCTGATCAAGGCGCTTGCAGCCGCGCTGATGGAAGTGCCGGAATGCAACGTCCAGTTCACGGGAAGCGAGCTCGTCACGTTCAAGCGCGCCGACATCTCGGTCGCGGTCTCCATCCCGGCCGGCCTGATCACTCCGATAATCGTCGGCGCGGACACCAAGAGCCTGTCCGCGATCTCGACCGAGATGAAGGACCTCGCCTCCCGGGCCCGCGAAGGCAAGCTCAAACCGGAGGAATATCAGGGGGGCACGGCCTCGCTGTCGAACATGGGAATGTATGGAATCTCGGTCTTCTCCGCGGTCATCAACCCGCCTCAGGGGATGATCCTGGCGATCGGCGCGGGCGAGAAGAAGCCCTGGGTGGTCGACGGAGCGCTGCAGGCGGCGACGATCATGACGGCGACCGGAAGCTTCGACCACCGCGCCATCGACGGGGCCGACGGCGCCCGGCTGATGCAGGCCTTCAAGCGCCTCGTCGAGGCGCCGCTCGGAATGCTGGCCTGAAATGGCCCTCGGCAAGGCAGTCCTGGGCGGCCTGATCGCGTCGATCGCGATCCCCTTCGTCCTCAAGAACCACAGCGGCCAGCTCGGCGAATGGACCCGCCGCGGCCTCATCGACTTCGACGTCGCCGGCCACCAGATCCACTGGTCGCTGCCGCTCTTCGCCGGAGTGACGCTGATCGCCTGGCTGTTCCTGTCCTGGGCCGACAAGTGAGGCGGGGGCCGTCCGCTTGAGCCCCGCCGAGCGAGCCGCCCGTCTGGCCGCCGTCGCCGGCATCGCGGCGCTGATCGCGGGCTGCGTCACCGGGACGCTGCTGACGATCGAGGATGAAGCCTGGCCGGGACGCGGCGGCCTCAAGGCCGTGCTTCAGATCTCCGCCTTGTTCACCGCCTACGCCTTCCCGGTGGCGCTGACCGCCGGAGCCCTGCTCGCGTTCACCCTTTCGCCGCTCATGGCCCGCCGAGGCCCTGTCGCGCACCTGCTCGCCGGAATGCCGCTCGGCCTCGGGGTCCACCTCCTAGTCGATGCCGCCATCGGCGAGAGGATCGACTCGGCCGAGGACTGGATCGGCGGCGCCCTCGCCGGAGCCGCGGCCGGGCCCTTATGGTGGCTGCTCGTCCGGCGTCGCCTGGTACGAAGGCGGGACCATGGGGTCTGAGCTGTCTCGACCACCATCATGGCGTCGGCTGGGTCATGCCCCCTCTCCCGCTTTCCGCGGGAGAGGGAGGGGCCCGCGAAGCGGGAGGGTGAGGGTCTGTAGCAATGAGTCGGCAAGACCCTCACCTCCCACCGCTTCGCGGCGGGCCCCTCCTCTCCCGCGAAAAGCGGGAGAGGAGCACGGAGGCTTCAAGCCAGCAGAAGATCACAATTTGATCGCCGACGATAATGGGTTCGTAACCCCGGGCACGAGCGTCACGCCCTATATCGTCGACTTCGTCTGCCTCGATCAGAGACTGATCATCGAAGCTGACGGTTCGCACCATGCCGACGATAAGGACGACGCTCGCCGGGACGCCTTTCTTGTCCGACAAGATTTCCGCATCCTACGCTTATGGAACAATCAGGTTATGCGCGAGACGGACGATGTCGCCGCAGCAATCTTTGCTGCACTTTCTGTCCCTCACCCTCCCAAGCCCTCGGCTTGGGCCCCTCCCTCTCCCGTAAAGGGAGAGGGGTTTGGAGCAAGCAATGGCTGACCAATACGACCTCATCGTCCTCGGCTCCGGGCCCGGCGGCTATGTCGCCGCGATCCGGGCGGCGCAGCTCGGGATGAAGGTGGCGATCGTCGAGCGGGAGAAACTGGGCGGAATCTGCCTCAACTGGGGGTGCATCCCGACCAAGGCGCTGCTGCGCACGTCGGAGATCTACCATTATATGACCCACGCCTCGGCCTACGGGCTGATCGCCGAGAAGCCGGCCTTCGACCTCGCCAAGATCGTCGACCGCAGCCGCAAGGTCGCCGGCCAGCTCAACGGCGGCGTCAAGGGGCTGATGAAGAAGAACAAGATCGCGGTCGTCGACGGCGAGGGGGCGCTGAAGGGCAAGGGCTCGCTCGCGGTCGCCAAGGACGGCAAGGTCACCGAGCTCCAGGGCAAGCACATCCTCATCGCCACCGGCGCCCGCGCCCGCGATTTGCCCTTCGCCAAGGCGGACGGGGAGCGGATCTGGACCTATCGGCACGCCATGGTGCCCAAGGTCATGCCGACCAAGCTCCTGGTGATCGGATCGGGCGCGATCGGGGTCGAGTTCGCGAGCTTCTATTCGGACATGGGCGCCGAGGTGACGATCGTCGAGATGCTCGACCGAATCCTCCCAGTCGAGGACGAGGACGTCTCCGCCTTCGTCCACAAGGCGCTGACCAAGCAGGGGATGAAGATCCACGTCTCGTCGGGCGTCGAGAAGCTGGAGACGGGGCCGGACGGGGTGAAGGCCGTGATCAAGGGCGCCGGCGAGCAGGCCTTCAGCCACGCCATCGTCGCGATCGGCATCGTCCCCAATACCGAGAATATCGGCCTCGAGGCGCTGGGCGTGAAGACGGAGCGCGGCCATATCGCCGTCGACGGCCATGGGCGCACCAATGTCGAGGGCGTCTACGCGATCGGAGACGTCACCGGCCCGCCCTGGCTCGCCCACAAGGCGAGCCACGAGGGGGTGGTGTGCGTCGAGGCGATCGCGGGCGGGAACCCCCATCCGTTCGAGACCTGGAACATCCCCGGCTGCACTTACTCGAGGCCGCAGGTGGCGAGCGTCGGCTTCACCGAGGCCAAGGCGAAGGAGCTCGGGCGCAAGGTCAAGGTCGGCAAATTCCCCTTCATCGGCAACGGCAAGGCGATCGCGCTCGGCGAGGCCGAGGGCTTCGTGAAGACGGTGTTCGACGCGGAGACCGGGGAATTATTGGGCGCCCATATGGTGGGGGCGGAGGTCACCGAGCTGATCCAGGGCTATGTCGTGGCCCGGCAATTGGAGACCACCGAGGAAGACCTGATGCACACGATCTTCCCGCATCCGACGCTGAGCGAGATGATGCATGAGAGCGTGCTCGATGCTTACGGGCGGGCGGTGCATTATTGAGGTTCGTGCCGTGGACACGCGCGACGCCTACACCGCCATCTTGAAGGCTCTGGGAGCAGACTCCCGGAAACACGTCGTTGCGTGTGGTTTCGACGAGGAGAACTTCGGAAACTTCGCGATTACGTTCGAGGTGAAGGGCCGTCCCCGAACGCTGATCAACGACAGAGGGGAGCTTTCACTCAGTCACGAGCGGACGGAAAGGGGCGGGAGGACGATCCTTCAGTCCATCCACGAGGCGGACGAGCGGACCCTTCTTCAGGCGCTTCAACAGTGAGGGGTTCGAGGGGTTGTCGGTGACGGTCAGGTGACTGTCACCAGAGTGTCCTGCCCACTTGCCCACTTGGCCCGGTGACGGTCACGTGACTGTCGCCAGAGTGTCCCGCGGGAGTGTCCGCGGGAGTGTCCCGCAGGGGACCCCGGTGACGGTCATGTGACTGTCACCAGAGTGTCCCCGGACCGCGTCACGACTATGTGCTGGTGGCGCCTGACGCAGCGATTTCGCGGATCTCTCTGCGGGGCCGCGGTGACGGGCACGCGAGTGTCACCAGAGTGTCCCCGGCGAGGCGCCAAGCCGGATCATGGGCCTGATTGCGCCTGATGCGGCGGTTTTCGCCGATTGCTCTGGAAGAGGTTGCGGTTTTCGAGTAATTGTCGCGTATGTCGAGAGCCGCTCGCCTGGTCCTGCGGGGGATCCCGCACCACGTTACCCAACGCGGCAACGATCGTCGGAAGACCTTCTTCGCCGACTCCGATTATGCGCTGTATCTTTCCTTGCTGCGCTACGCCTGCGGCAGGAGCGGCACGTCGGTCTGGGCCTGGTGCCTCATGCCCAACCATGTGCATCTGATCCTCGTGCCCGGCGACGAGGACGGGCTGAGGCGTGCCCTG
>DASVTA010000090.1:0-6099 GCA_036387815.1 Allosphingosinicella sp. | reverse complement strand
TCGCGAACCGCGAGGTGCGAGCGCGGCTCGACCTGCATCCGCGGCCGGAAATCTCCCTCAATCTCGTCCCGCCGGCGCTGCAGGCCGGGGAAGCGCCGCCTTCCTTCCGGCCCTGGATGGGCCGCGATCTGATTCCCGCCTGGACAGGCCGGACCAAGCGGGTCTTCCTGCTGAGCGGCGGAGTCTATTTCCGGGACGGGGCGCTGTGCGTGTCGTGGGACTTCAACGACCGGATCCTCGAGGCGGGCGAGGTCGAGCGCTTCACCGCCGCCTGCCTCGAGCATTTCGAAGAGGCCGCCCGATGTCTGAGCGGCTGAACGGCCCCGGCGGGCCGCGCCAGACCCTGCACGGCTATTTCGACTCGAGCGCGGAACGTTATCCGGATCGTCCGGCGCTCTTCATCGGAGGCCGATTCTGGACCTACAGGCGTCTCGCGGCGATCCGGGACCGGATCCGCCGGCGCCTCGAGGAGGAGGGATTGGGAGGCGCCCGGCGCCCGGTCGCGATCGTCGCCGCCAAGGGTCCGGTCGCCTATGCCGGATTGCTGGCGGCGATGGCGAGCGGCAACATCTTCTTTCCGCTGAACCCGGCCTTGCCGCCTGCCCGGCTGCGCCGCCTGATCGAACTCGCCTCGCCCGCTGCGATCATCGTCGCGAACGACGGAGCGGACGTGGCGGCAGGGGTGGCGGCGGACGACGACATCCCGGTGCTGGCGTTCGACGCCGACCGGCTCTCCGCCCCCGGCGCCCCCGGCGCAACGGTCGGGCCGGAGCCTCCGCCCGGCCTCGCCTATCTACTGTTCACCTCGGGAAGCACCGGGACGCCGAAAGGCGTTCCGGTGAGCCACGCCAATGCCTGCGCCTGCATCGAGGGCGTCACGTCCCTATTCCCGCTGACGCCGGAGGACCGGGCCACGCAATTCGCCGAGCTCTCGTTCGATTTCGCGATCGCCGAGATGTTCCTCTGCTGGCGGGCGGGCGGATGCCTGTTCGTGCCGTCGCGAGCGGAGCAGCTCGCGCCGGCCGCTTTCGTTCGCCGGAATGAGCTGACGGTGTGGAGCTCGGTTCCGACCCTGGCGTCCAACCTGCACGCCTTGCGCCTCCTCACGCCCGGCGCCTTCCCGAGCCTGCGTCTCAGCTTCTTCTGCGGCGAGGCGCTGCCCTCGGCCCTCGCCGCCCGGTGGCGGGAAGCGGCGCCCAATGCCCTGACCGTCAATTTTTACGGCCCGACCGAAGCCAGCGTCTTCGCGACCGCCCACGTCTGCGGCCCGTCCGACGACATTGCGGGGGACGTGGTGCCCATCGGATTCCCGCTTCCGGGCTTCGCCTGCGCCATCCAGCGGCCGGGCGAGGCTCAGCCCGCGGCCGGGGAGCTGCTCCTGGCCGGCCCCCAGGTCGTCGAGGGTTATTGGCGCGATCCGGCCGCAACGGCCCGCGCGTTCGGGCGCTACCAAGGCCAGGACGGAATCTGGTACCGGACCGGCGACCTCGTGAGCTTCGACCCCGAGACGGGATACCGCTATCTCGGGCGAGTCGATCACCAGGTGCAGCTGCGCGGCTACAGGGTGGAGCTTGAGGAGATCGAGGCGGTGATCAGGGAAGCGACCAGCGCCGAGACCGTGGCGGCGGTCGCGGTGGTTCACGATCGCCTCGCCGAAGCGGTGTGGGCCTATCACAACCGGGCGTCCGTCCCGGAGGAAGAAGCGAAGGAAGCCTGTCGCCGGAGGCTTCCGGCCTACATGGTTCCCGAGCGGATCATCGGCATGGAGGCGCTTCCGTGCAGCCTGAACGGAAAGATCGACCGCGTCGTCCTCGCCGAGCGGGCTCGCGCGGAACATGCCGCGCGCGGCGCCTGGAGCGGAGGTCCCCGTGGCTGACCCGGCCTGCCCCCTTCACGAGAGCCGCGACCCGAGGGACTTCCTGAGCCGGCTCGAGCGGTGCTCGGGCCGCTCGCTCGACGATCTTCTCGATCCCATCGTCCCAGCCGAGGGGCGCGAAGCGGTGCTGCTCGCCGGCTCCATCCCGCTGGGCATCGCCACCGAGCTGTCCGACGTGGACCTGGTGGTCGTCGCTCGGGGGCTCGCCCGGGATCTCAGCAACGGCCGCGCCTCCGCCGACGTGACCAGCCTTTATTCCGCCGATTATTCGAGCGGGGGCAGCGATGCCGTCCTGGCCAACCATGTCCTAAAGGCCGGCAACGCCGAGATCGACGTGCTCGTCCTTCTCGCCTCCGGCCTGGACGCTCTGATCGCTCGGGTGGCCGGCTCGCGAGTCGCTCTCTCCGCCCACCATCTGGAGCTGCTCGGCCGGCTCAAATATGGCTGGGTGCTGAGCAACGGCGAAGAGCGCCCGGCGCTCACCGGCCTACGCCGCGACAACGCCCTCGAGCTTCACTGCGGGACTCGCGCCTTCGTGACCGCGGTCAAGGCCTTGAGGCATAGCGGGCGGGCCTTGCCCGGGGAGCCGCTGCTCGCCGCCCATCTCTCCAGGCACGCCGTCGAGAAGGGGTTCGAAGCCTATCTGTCGTCTCGCGGCTATGTCGCGCTCGGCCTCAAGTGGCTCCGCTTCGTCCGGCGGCGGACGGCGGTGGACCCGGAGCTGGCCGAGGTCGCCCGCCTCGGCCTGCCGCTGCTGTTCCCCGACCCCGACGACGCCGCCGCCCATCTCGAACGGGCGCGCGGGTTCCTGGCTCAGGTCCGCGAGCGGATCGAACGCGACCTCGCCTTCCGGCTCGCATTCCGGATGTGCCCGCAAATCGAGATCCAGCCATCGGGCGAAAGGGAAGAGAATGCACAACGGCCCGGCTGAAGGCCCCGATCGGGTCGAGGCGCAGCTTCGGGAGATCTGGTCGGGTTTCCTCGGACGGGACGACTTCCCGGCGGACAGGAGCTTCTTCGAGCTCGGCGGCAATTCGATGGACCTGATCCGGATGGTGGTCGCGGCCGGCCGGCTCGGGGCGGAGCTCGATTACGAGAAGTTTCTCGCCGATCCGACGCTGGCCAACCTGGCCGCCCTGTTCCGCGCAGGCGGCGCGGGTGGGGCCGGTCAGGATGCGGCGGGCGGGCAAACCAGCAGATAGGCCGCGGTGCCCGCAAGCAGCCGCTCGTTGGCGATCATGACGGGAGCGGAGAGCACGTCGCGCAGGTGGCGACCAATGCTGTAGGGCGAGGCGTTGGAATAAGCAGCCATTCCCGATGCGAGCAGGCACTGGGTGCAGATCGACACGGCCAATTCCGAGGAGGAGACCTTGAGCGTGGCGTAGCGGATCATCTCGGCCGCGGTCGGCCCCGCCTCGCCAGCGCCGCGGGGCGGGAAGTCCGCCGCGGCGGCCGCGACGGAAGACCTCAGCATATGCAGCTTCGCGATGGCGTCGACGAGCCCGGCATCGCGGGCCGGTGCGTGATCCGGGTCGCGCTCCGCCCGCGACCGCGCCAGGGCGTGCGCCTTCTCCTTCGCGGCCTCGGCTATGCCGAGCCAGACCGCCGACCACAAGACATGGGCCAGAGGAGCAAGCGTGCCCCGGATGATCAGCGGCGCCGGCGCCGGTAGCAGCTGATCCGCTTCGATTTCGGCCGACAGTGCGAAGGGCGGGCTGCAGGTGCCGCGCATGCCGAGCGTGTTCCACTGCCCGCGCTTCTCCAGCCGGCACGAATCCCGCAGGACCAGTGCGAACGCCTGATCGGACGGCCCGCTCCGGGGGGTCCGGCGGGCGGTGATCAGCACCGCATCGGCCTGCTCGCCATAGGACATCGTCGCCACCTGCTTATCGAGCCGGAACCGGTCGCCGACCGGAGACAGAGCGGCGATGCTGGTCCCGATGTCGGTCGCGCCCACCTCGGACGTCGCCGAGGCGACAAGCCATTGCCGGTCAGCCGCTTGCTGGAGAAAGGCCTGGAAATAACCGGAATCTTCTCCGTGCCGAACCAGCGTCAGGACCTGGAGATGGTGCATCGCGGCGATCATCCCGGTCGAGGCGCAGGCCTTGGCGAGGGTGGAGCACATCCGCGCCAGATCGGGCACCGTCCACCCCAATCCGCCCAGGTCGCGCGGAATGGCCGCGGCGAGAAGGCGTGAGTCACGCAAGCCCTGCATCGCTTCGTCGGGAAAGCGCGACTTCTCGTCGACGCAAGCGGCGGCGGGAGCGGCGATTTCCGCTGCGATCCTTTCCACCTGCCGCTGCGGCCCGGCTTCGTCCAGGCTGGAGTCCATCGTCACCGGCCCGACCCGCCCAAGCTCTCCGACCGCTCCCGGTAGCTGAGCACCGCCCCCTTATCGAACGGTATCAGCACGGTGCGGAAACCCGGCAGGCTTTCGGAATATTCCAGATAGTCCCGGTAGACCGGGTCCTCCAACCAGGTCTCCACCCGGCGCCACCCGTCCGCGACCACGACTCCGCCGGGGGCGATGCGCGGCGCCAGCTCGGCGAGCGCGTCCTTGTAGCCGCCGCCGCGATGATCGAGCAGGACCAGGTCCCAAGCCTCGCGCCGCGACCTGCAAAAATCCTGGGCGTCGGCGAGGACCAGTTCGACATGGCCGGCCAATCCCGCTTCCTCGAGATTGCCCCTGGCCCAGCGGCTCTTGGCGGCGTCGTTCTCTATCGACACGACCCTCCCGCCGACGGCGGCGGCGGCGCTGGCCAGCCAGATGGTCGAGTAGCCGGCGGAAGTTCCAAGCTCGAGGATGAGACGAGCGCCCCGGGCCAGCACGAGCGCGTGGAGCAGGGCAGCGAGCCCCGGGCTCACCGCCCGTACCCGCTCGGCCTTGGGAAGGCCGAGCTGCCGGTCCTTCGAGTCGCGCTCCTCGAGGCGGTCGAGCACGGACCGAGCGGCGGGAGTGAGGGCGCTCGCGCGGTTCACGAGACCCGCCGCTCCGCCAGGCGCGCCCTCGCCGCCCTAGTCCGCGCCTTCACCTCGCGCACGAAGCCGGCGTCGGGGAGCTGCCCGCGCTCCACTCCAAGCAGCTCGGGCAGCTCGGAATAATGGAGTGCGGCATAGTGCGCGCCGGCCGCTTCGATCCTGTCCAGAAGCTCAGCGCTGAGGCTGCCGCCCACGCCCCATTCGGCGCGTCCCGCCGCGGCGGCGGCGACGGTGTCGATCGCCGCCCAGACGGCGTGGTGCAGCTTCAGTTCGGGTGGGCCCCGCTCACGGCCGAGCGAGAGGCTGGTCAGATCGTTCAGTCCGACGAAGAGGTTGGAGGCGCCGGCCGCGACTATCGCGCCCGCGTCCACGACCGCGGCCGGAATCTCGATCATCGACCCGAGCCTGTTCGGCCATCGGCGGACGGACATTTCTTCCGCAAAGCCCGCGAATTCCGCGGCGTCATGGATGAAGGGCGCGAGCACGTGCAGGTTGCCGAATCGGCTCGCGAGATCCGAAAGGATGCCGAGCTCAACCTCGCGAGCCGGTCCGGAACGCATCATCCGCTCCGTTCCGCGCAGACCGATGATCGGATTGTGCTCGAGCTCGGTACCCGGCTCGCCGGCCAAGGTGGCGACCTCGTCGCTCCAAAGATCGGCCAGCCGGTACCAGACGGGCTTTCCGGCAAAGCGACTGCAGGTCGCCTCCAGATAGCGATGAACCGCCTCGGCGGCCGCCGGGACGGTCCAATATTCCTCCCGGCTGCGCAGGATGATCTCGCCGCGGATCATGGCGACGCCGGCGAATTGATCGAGCGCCGAAATTGCCGCATCCTCGCCGCTCAACGAAACCCTTAATTCCATCTCGACTCCGTCAAACCAATGCGCCGGATGCCCGGCAATATCAGCAGCGCGATCCCCGATTCACGCCGCGTCGTCTCCTAACGTTGCCCTCCCGAATGAAAGGCGGCGACCACGTGCAGCCGATGCGTCTCCCACCGGCCGAGTGGGAGCTGGGCGTCGCGAAGCGCCTCCACCACGGCCTCGCTCAACCGCGGATCGAAACGCGACCGCTCGCTGCCCTCGACAAGCAGCCGCAACAGCCGGACCCGGGCGAGCCGCCGGCGCAGATCGAGCCAGGGAAGCTCCCAGTCGAGCCGGTCGCGCTCGCTCCTGAAAAGCGCGCGCAGCCCCTCCGACCGGTCAGCGACCGCCCGCCAAGCCTCGTCAGCCAGACCGGGGGTG
>DASVTA010000089.1:0-1585 GCA_036387815.1 Allosphingosinicella sp. | reverse complement strand
CGGTGATCCGCGGCGCAAGGCCGAGCGCACGCAGCTCGCCAACCAGCCGGCCGCGAACCGCGTCGCTGGCGGCGCTGTCCACCGGATGCGGCCGCTGGTCGCCGAGCACCCGCTCCAGCCGCTTCAGGGCGCGGCCGGTATCGAACCCGCCGGCGCCGGCGCCGGCGCTCGCCGGCCCCGGGATCGGCACCCACGCGCTCTTCGCGCCCATCAATGCGAGCAGCGCCAGCAGCAGCGCCGCAACGATCAGTCCGGCGCGTCTCATTGCTCTCCCTTGCGGCGTCCGGCGCTCCTGATAACAGACGTCCCGAAGCTGGCAACGGGGGGGGGGAACGAATGGCGATGTGGCAGTGGCTCGCGGCACTGGCCGCGGCGGGCTTGGCGGGTCCCGCCCAGATGGTGGCGGAATATTCGTCGCCGCAGAACGACTACAACCTCAGCTACGACCGGCGCGAGAGCCTGCTGGTCTTCGCCCGCTCCGACGCGGACTTCGCCAATGCGAAGATCCACATTGCTGAAAAGCATCGCGGCCGCTGGTCGCAGCCGAAGCCGATCTGGTTCTCCGACGACCGCTACAGCGACACCGATCCCTGGCTGACCCCGGACGGCAACACGCTCTACTTCGCCTCCAACCGGGCGGCCGACGGCGGCCCCGCCCGAAAGGACCTCGATCTGTGGCGCGCCCGCCGAGTCCGCGGCGGGCTATGGTCGGTGCCGGAGCCTCTCGGGCCGGCGGTGAACGGCCCGGGGCCGGAGCTCGGACCGGAACTCCATGGCGGCATCCTCTATTTCAGCGCGGTCCGCAAAGGCGGCAAAGGCGGGCTCGACATCTATGCCGCGCCGGAGGGACCGGACGGCTTCGGCGCCCCGGCGCCGCTCCAGGGCCCGTTCAACACGGCGACGAGCGAAAGCGACTTCACGCTCAGCGCCGACGGCGGCCGCGCCCTGTTCTGGCGGATGGTGGGCGCCCGCGGGATCCTCCACACGGCCCGCCGCACCGGCGCCGGCTGGTCGGAGCCGGAGCCGCTCCCCGACAGCGTCAACATCGGCCCGTTCAACTTCACTCCGAGCCTCGGCCGCGACGGCCGCACCTTGCGCTTCGCCAGCACTCGTCCCCGCGCAGGCCAGGCCGAAGGCATGGCCGACATCTTCATTGTAAAGCTGGGCGGGATGCCTAACTGAGCTTCTTCCTTCAGGAGTGATCTCATGGGTTATCGGGTGGTCGTTGTCGGAGCGACCGGGAATGTCGGGCGCGAGATGCTGAACATCCTCGCCGAGCGCGAATTCCCGCTCGACGAGGTGGCAGCGGTCGCCTCGCCGCGCTCAACGGGCGACGTCATCGACTTCGGCGACAGCGGCACCGAGCTCAAGGTCCGCAACATCGAGCATTTCGACTTCACCGGCTGGGACATGGCCCTGTTCGCCGCCGGCTCGGCGGTGTCGCGGGAATATGCGCCCCGCGCCGCCGCCGCCGGCTGCACCGTCATCGACAACAGCTCGCTCTACCGGATGGACCCGGACGTGCCGCTGATCGTGCCGGAGGTGAACGCCCACGCCATCGACGGCTATCGCCGCAAGAACATCA